>NZ_JBEOVJ010000068.1:0-45010 GCF_040295435.1 Streptomyces sp. NPDC002809 | reverse complement strand
CGACGGCGCGATGGGCCCCAACTCCTGGCGAGGCTTCAGCCGCTTCATCAACCAGGACCAATGGGACTGACCCCCACCACAGTCGACATCCCCCGCGCGCACAGGCTGTGAACCGGCGGCGGTTCAGTGTCCCGGGCTAGGCCGGTCCGCACCTCGAACAGCAGGGCGGGACCGTTCTCCACCACGGCGGTCGCGGGCTGCATTTCATGGATGCCGCAGGTCATGGCACGGAAGCCGTGCGTCCCTGTGGAACTCACGAAGTGACGCCCCGGCCCCGTAGGGCCCGCTCCGCCTCTCCTCGCCACGCTCGCGCGGCAGCGCTCCCCGGGATGCGCGGCCACCCGCCGAACCCCGCCGTCGGCCGAGGGCGGGGTTCGGCGGGGACTGGGCGCGGGGCGATCGCGCATTCCTAGGCGGGCCGGTCGTGGTGGACCGTGATGTGCCGACCGAAGTACTCAAGGATATGACTAGTCATATCCTTGAGTACGATGCATCGCGGCCGGTGCCACCGGGCTGACCGGCGAGGAGAAGGAGGGGCTGCTTCGATGGCCTTGCGACATGCCGTGCTGGCGGCGCTGCTGGACGGCGAGTACAGCGGATACCAACTGGCGAAGGCGTTCGACGTCGGCGTCGCGAACTTCTGGCACGCCCTGCCCCAGCAGTTGTACACGGAGCTGGCCAGGCTGGAGAGGGAAGGGCTGGTCGCCGGGCGGCAGGTGGTTCAGGAGACCCGGCCCAACAAACGTCTCTTCCACGTCACGGATGCCGGTCGTGACGAGCTGGAGAAATTCGCCGCGACTCCGTCGAAGCCGTCGTTCATCCGTGACGACCTGCTCGTCAAGGTCCAGTCCGCCGACCGCGTCGGCACCGCGCAGGTGATCGAACAGCTGGAAGAGCGCGTGTCCGCGGCCGAAGCGAAGATCGGGCTTCTCGACAAGCTGCTGAGGCAGATGCGCGGGGACGCGGACGAGGCGGAGTTCCTCCGCCACGGGGACCGGATCGGGCCGTACCTGACGTGTCTGCGCGGGGTGGCCTTCGAGCAGGGCCACCGGGACTGGTGCCTGCGGACCACGGCCGTGCTGCGGGAGAGGCAGGCAGCCCATGCCGAGCGGTGAGTACCTGCGGTACGTCGCGCTGGGCGACAGCCAGACCGAGGGGATCGGCGACGGGGACGACACCGTGGGCCTACGGGGCTGGGCGGACCGGTTCGCCGAGCATGTCGCGGTATCCAACCCGGGTCTTCAGTACGCGAATCTGGCCGTCCGAGGACGTGTCGCCGGTCAGGTCCACAGGGAACAGCTGGGGCCCGCGCTGGCCATGCGCCCCGACCTGGCCACCGTCGTCGCCGGGGTCAACGATGTGCTCCGGCCTCGGTTCGACGCCGCGGAGGTGGTCGGGCACATGGAGGCGATGTTCGCCGCGCTGACGGCCGCCGGGGCCCAGGTGGCGACCATGACCTTCCCCGATGTGGGGAAGGTGGCGCCCGCCGCCCGGCCGCTCATGTCCCGGGTGTCGGACCTCAACGCCCGTATCCGTGCCGCGGCCGCGCGCCACGGCGTCGCGGTCGCCGAGATCGACCTGCACCCGGTGGCCACCGATGCGCGTCTGTGGAGCGTGGACCGGCTCCACACCAGCCCCCTCGGCCACGCGCGGATCGCTGCTGCCGTCGCCCAGGCCGTCGACCTGCCGGGAAGCGACGACGCCTGGACGCATCCCCTTCCGCCCCAGGTGCTTCCCAAGGGGCTGCGGTCCGCGGGGGCCGAACTGCGGTGGGCGGCCGCCTTCCTCGGCCCCTGGCTGGGCCGTCGGCTGCGCGGTCGTTCCTCGGGCGACGGACGTACCGCCAAGCGCCCGCAGCTCCTGCCCTTCGGTGTCGGTTCCTGACGACCTGGGGCGCACAGGCGGAGACGGGCCGGAAGCCGTTCGTCCGCCGGCTGACGTGAGCGCCGCCCCGTACGGGCCGGACGGCCGTCAGCCGGCGTCGGGCCGGCCCCGTGCCTCCGGGACGTCGAACAGCCGCTGTGCCCGGTGGCCGTTCCTCCGCCGGAGGGCGGTGATCCATGCGGGGGCGTCCTCGCGGGCCAGGAAGGGGCAGACGGCTCGGTGCGCTATGCGGCAGTGTGCGCCGGGCAGCGGTTCGGCGTCCCACAGGTTCATGGCTCTGCCGTCCGGGGTGAGGATCCAGCGTCGGCGCGGCGGGACGGTGTGGGCGGCGACGACGACTCCGGGTTCGAGGAAGACCCAGTGCCCGTCGTAGTGGGTCGGGCGGCGGTCCAGGGTGAGTCCGCAGTGCGGGCACTCGGGCGGGGCGGGCGGAGGCGGCGCGGTGGCACCTTCGAGGGCCGCCTGCGATGCGTCGTCGGGTCGGTCCTGACCGGTGGCGGAATTCTCGTTGTCCCCCATACACGTCAGGGTCCATACGGGCCGTCGGGTCCGGTAGGCCGCAATCCGGCCGCACCCCGGTCCCGAGAACCCGCTCACCGCGCTGCCACGCACCGCCCGAGGAGGCAGCCGGACGCGTCGGCGGTGGTCCACGCGTTCTGACCCGAGTACGTGAGCGGCCTGCTCCGAGCACGTGAGCGACCTGCGTTGTCAGTGGTCGCACGTAGGTTGAGCCGTGTTCCGCCACTGAGGCGTGGACGCCCCCTCGGTGCATAGGAGATGGTGCGGTGTCGGACTGGGAGAGGTCGAGCACGGCACGGGTGACAGCACCCGCGCGGCCACGCAAACTGGCCAAGGTCCCGTTCGTCGAGCTGGCCGGCGGGCGGCTGCAGGGTGTGGTGTCGAGTGGTTCGGACATCGGTCGGGTGTACGTCTCGTCGGTAGCGTCCGGCACGTACGCGTTCGCCTGCAGCACCAACAACAACCGGCCCTGCGGCGGCGCGCGGGGATCGTTCTGCAATCACATCCGGGCCCTGATCAACGAGGCGGTGCTGCAGTACGGCGCCGAGCGCGTGGCCCGCTACCTGAAGGTGGAGACGGCGAGCGGGGAGCCGAGCGCGTCGACCGTCGAGACCTGCATGAGCGGCACCCGCCCCTCCCAGGCGGACACCAAGGACGCCGCCCCCGTCTTCAGCCGGTTCCTGCGCCACCTGGCGTATCTGGAACTCGCGCCGAGCGCGGCACCGTTGCCGGAGATGCAGTGGTTCCCGCCGACCAGGACGGTGGCGTGATGCGCACGGATCCGCTTGTCGAAACCGTCCCGGGGCTCGACGAGGCCTTGGCGGCCGTCGACTCCTTCGACCAGGCGCTCGTCGACGGTCTGCTCCGTCCCCGGCCCGACCGGGCCGCCGCCCTGGCCGAGTTCGGCCTCGCCGTCGCGGGTACACCACTGGCCGCGAGGGTTGCCGACGCGGCCGGCCGGACTGCCGACGGATCGGCGGACGAGGACGACTTCACGGCCCTCGCCGCGGCCCGTACCGCGCTGCTCGGCTCCGTACACGACGCCCTGATGAGCCGCGTCGGGGAAGCGACCGGCAGACCGCGTGGCGTGGCGGCGGAGATACCGGCGGCCGAGAGCCGGCCGACGGCGAATCTGCAAGCCGCAGCCCGCTCCTGGCTTGCCGATCTGGCGCGTGCCGGCTGGCAGGGAATGGACCACGACGTCGTCTCGGGGGCGGCGCCGGTCGTCTCCGCGATGCTCCCGGACCCCGTCCTGCGCAGGCTTGCGACCCTGCTCGACGGATTCGCGGCCGAACTCGCCGCGTCCTGCCCGGGTGCGGCTCTGGAACGCGTGCCCGCGCGTCGATGGGCCGACCTGTGGTCCCGGGCGATGCTGCTGACGCTGCCGGGCGCCGCCGAGGTGCCCGTGACGGGCACGGCCACCGGCCGGCTCCTGTCCCTCGGCGTCGATCTGCACGAACACGCCACCGCCGTACAGGCCCAGGTGCACGCGGTGTTCGAGCCCGCCGACGGCACCGCACCCCGGCTGGTGCGGGCCGGCATGGCGGTGCCGAAGCCCGACACGGTGGTCGGAGCCGGCATCTGGCAGCTGCTCCGTCCGCACATGTCCCTTCTGGCAGCCGTCGGCGAAGGCCGCTCGATGGTCCTCGACGCCATGCCGGTCACCGGGGAGGGCGACCTGATCTGGTGCGACGCACACGCGCGTCCGGGCGAGAGCGCCGACGCCTTCGTCACGGCCCGCGTCGCCCTGCCCACCGCGACCGACGCGGTCACGGCGCCGTTGGACCGCCATCCGGCGCGTATCGCCGTGCCCGTGTTCCTGGAGGGATACGCCGCCCAACAGAGCGACGACGTACTGACCTTCACCGTGGCCGGCCATCCGCTGGAGGTCGACACCGACCGCATTCCGGCCGCCGGGCCGCTCACACCGGAAGCCGTCGCCGGGTCCGGCGCGTGCATCGCCCTGCTCCGCTGGGATGCCGGGCGCTACCGCCTCCAGCCCCTGGCCGTGGAGACGACTGTGCGCAAGAAGAGCGTCGCACTGCATGCCGGCGGCTGGGCCGGCGGCACGACCGACAAGGCCGGTGCCAGGGCCGAGAAG
Source organism: Streptomyces sp. NPDC002809 (assembly GCF_040295435.1). Taxonomy (NCBI): domain Bacteria; kingdom Bacillati; phylum Actinomycetota; class Actinomycetes; order Kitasatosporales; family Streptomycetaceae; genus Streptomyces; species Streptomyces sp. NPDC002809. The sequence goes on along the minus strand of NZ_JBEOVJ010000068.1, from coordinate 40,506 downwards.
GCCGCCACCGACGCCGTCGCCGTCCTCAGGGAGCGCGCGGGAAGGCTGCTGCGGAAATGACGGAGCACATGACCGACCTGCCGGAGCCGTCCGCACCGCACGTGTCCGTGCCGGCGACCTCCGCACTGCAGGCACCGCCCGCGTCCGTGTCGGCCCCGTCCGCACCCCACGCACCGCCCGCGTCCGCACCGCACCCGTCGGTGTCTCCGCGCACGCCCGAGGCCGACCCGCACGAGAACCGCCGTCAGGTCCTGTACTGGCGCCTCCTCGCCCGGCTCTTCGACCCCGAGGAGCAGCCCGCGCTGGAGTCGGCGAGCCTCGCCGTCGTCGAGGACCTCCGGTTGCCGTCCGCACTGCTGGACCCGCAGGCCTCGGTCGACTCGGTCGTGCAGCGCCACCCCGCGCTTGCCGACGAGTTCGACGGCCTGATGACCCCGGGGCCCGACGACGGCGTACGGGACCGGGCCGCCGAGGTGCGGCGGGCGGCGCTGGTCTCGAAGGTGCTCCTCAACGTCTTCTCCTCCGGCTCCGGCACCGTCACCGCCGGGCAGTTGGCGCGCTGGCAGTCCGACGCGGGGTGGCTGGAGCGTGCGCTCGGCTGCGCGCCCGGCGAACTGCGGGGCGGCCGCACCGGGGGAGGAGGATCCGGAGGTGGTGCGCACCTCGGCCTTGCCCGGCTGATTCCCACGATCGGGCCGGAGCTCGGCGCCCTCGAAGCCGACCTCGTCCGGCGGATGCACCTGCGGGAGGTGCTGGCCGACCCCGTACTGGCGGCGCAGCTGACCCCCAGCATGTCGCTGATCGAGCAGCTGCTGCGGGACAAGAGCAACCTCTCGGGTATCGCCCTGGCCAACGCCAAGTCCCTGATCCGCCGCTTCGTCGACGAGGTCGCCGAAGTGCTGCGCACCCAGGTGGAGAAGTCCACGGTGGGCGCCGTGGACCGTTCCGTCCCGCCCAAGCGGGTGTTCCGCAATCTCGACCTCGACCGCACGATCTGGAAGAACCTCACCAACTGGAGCCCGGAGGAGGAGCGGTTGTACGTCGACCGCCTCTACTACCGGCACACCGCGCGCAAGACGACACCCCAGCGGCTGATCGTCGTCGTGGACCAGTCGGGCTCGATGGTCGACTCGATGGTGAACTGCACCATCCTGGCGTCGGTCTTCGCCGGACTTCCGAAGGTCGACGTCCACCTGATCGCGTACGACACGCAGGCGCTCGACCTCACGCCGTGGGTGCACGACCCCTTCGAGACCCTGCTCCGCACCAAGCTCGGCGGGGGCAACGACGGTCCCGTCGCGATGGCGATGGCCCGCCCGAAGATCACCGATCCCAAGGACACCGTGATGGTGTGGATCTCCGACTTCTACGAGTTCGACCGCTCCCAGCCGCTGTTCGAGGGCATCGAGGCCGTCCACCGTTCCGGAGTGAAGTTCATCCCCGTCGGGTCGGTCACCAGCTCCGGCCGCCAGGAGGTCAACCCCTGGTTCCGCGAACGCTTCAAGGCCCTCGGCACGCCGGTGCTCTCCGGTCACATCCGCAAGCTCGTCCACGAGCTCAAGACGTTCCTCGCCTAGAAAGGGCCTCTCATGTCAGACCTGTTGCGCGCCCCCGCCGAGATCAAGTACGCCGAGGAACTGGCGTGGCTCGAGTCCGTCGACGACAACCCCAAACCGTTCTCCTGGCGGCTCTCGCCGAAGATGGTGCGCCTCTTCATCCTGGGCTCCGAGCGTGCCGACGGCCTCGACCGGGAGATCACGCAGAAGTGGTACGGCGACCGCAGTTTCGTCGAGCGCTCCATCGTCACCCTGGCCTCCGACCGCGGTCTCCTGCTCATCGGTGACCCCGGCACCGGCAAGAGCTGGCTGGCCGAGCTGCTGTCCGCCGCGATCTGCCGGAACTCCACGCTGGTCGTGCAGGGCACGGCCGGCACCACCGAGGACCACATCAAGTACTCCTGGAACGTCTCCATGGTCATCGCCAAGGGACAGTCGCGGGAGTCCATGATCCCCTCACCGATCATGACGGCGATGGAGGCCGGTGCGATCGGCCGCTTCGAGGAACTGACCCGTTCCACCAGCGACGTCCAGGACGCGCTGATCTCGATCCTGTCCGAGAAGTACATCTCGGTGCCCGAGCTGGACAGCGACAACATCGTCTTCGCCAAACCCGGCTTCTCGGTCATCGCCACGGCCAACAGCCGTGACCGGGGCGTCAACGACCTGTCCTCGGCGCTCAAGCGCCGCTTCAACTTCGTACGCATCCCGGTGGTGACGAACAAGAAGAGCGAGGCGGAGATCGTCCGCTTCCGTACCGAGGAACTGCTGCGTCGCCACAGCATCGAGCTCGACGTGCCCCCGACGCTCCTCGACGTGCTGCTGCAGAGCTTCGCAGACCTGCGCGCCTCCGCTGCCGCGGCCGGCAGCGACGACGAGAAGCTGGAGTCGGCCCTGTCCACAGCCGAACAGATCGGCGTGCTGGAGGACGCGATCCTGCACGGCAACTTCTTCGGTGAGCGCGACCTGACCGCCCGCACGCTGGCATCCTCGCTCGTGGGCTCGCTGGCCCGGCGGGACCCCGAGGACCTGGCCATTCTCAACAAGTACCTGCACGGTGTCGTCGAGCCCCGCAGCAAGGAAGAGGGCGGATCCTGGCCCGAGTTCCTGGAGGGCGGCCGCGAGACGATCGCCACCCTGTCATGACCGGCGCGCACGAGCGGAGCTTCGAAGAGCTGCGCACGCAGTTGCAGGAGGCCGCCGCGACCTTCGCCGACGGACCCGACGCCCTGGAGTCCATCCTCCTCGGCATCGTCGACGACGTGGACCGTGCCGTGCGTGAGCCCCTGGAGATCTTTCCCGTCTGCCACCACTCACCCGCCTCGGCGATCGCGATGGCGCGCCGGCTGCGGGAGAAGCAGCCGAAGGTGGTCTACCTGGAGCTGTGCGAGGACATGGCTCCGCTCCTGTCCGAGCTGCGCAACTGCAGGCTCCCCGTGGCGGTGCAGGCGTTCGCGACCGAGACCGACGGCTTCCCGGCCGAATGGGCCCCGCTTTCGGTGGTCGCCCCGGTCACCGAGGCCTCGGCCGAGTACCAGGCGATCGCCTACGCACTGGACACACCGGGCGTCGAACTGGTCCTCGTCGACCGCTCATCGGACCACGTCTACCAGTGGGACGCCCGGGCGGAACACCTCGATGACGACCCGGCGGCACCCGGTTCCGACGCACCGCCCGCCGAGGAGGAGGCCGCCCTGCACGGCGACGCGGTCGGCGTGGGGATCGGCGACCTGCGGCCCCGCTTCGCCGAACTGGAGGAGCACCTGCTCCGCCACGGCAAGGTTCGGCACTGGTCGGAGTGGTGGCACCAGTACGTGGAACTCCCTCTCGGGGAAGGCGACCACGACACCTACCGCCAGGTCATGCTGCTGATCGGCAGCCTCTTCCGGCACCTCGCGCCGGGCGACCCGCACCGGGTACGCGTGGACGAGGACCGCGAACGCCACATGTGGACGCGGATGCGCGCCCATCTGGCCGCGACCGGTACCGACCCCGCCGACGGACTCTACGTCTGCGGTGCCTTCCACGCTGCCAGCCGCGTCGCGGAGTTCGGCGTCCACGGCAGCGACACCTTCGAGATCTCCCCGCGCACCGCCACGAAGTGGCAGCACGGACTGATCCCGTCCAGCCACGCGGCGATCGAGGCGCAGTTCGGTCTCGCCGCCGGCTCCGTGTCGATCGCCGCGACGGTCTGGGCGAACAACGTCCGGCGCACCCGCGTGGAGCCGTACCGCCTGGCGGGGCAGGCCGGCGGGAAGAAGCCACGGGCCAGGAAGGCCCTGGCCGCGCCGGTGCCCGGACCGCCGGCCGAACCCTCGGACAAGCTGTCCGGTTTCCTCCGGCGCCCACCCGTCCTGGACCGGCTGGACGAGGCCGAACTGCTCGGCTGGTGCGTGGAGATCGTGCGCGCCGCCCGCCGCAACGGCTATCTCGCCTCCACCGCCGACGCCATCGCGGTGTTCGAGACGTCGATCCTGCTGGCCGGTATGCGCGACCGGGCCAGGCCGACGCCGTACGACTTCCAGGACGCGGCCGTCACCTGCATCGAGAAGGACACCGTGCCGGGACGGCGCGATGTGCGCCGCCTGGTGGAGATCATGATGGGCGGCGACCGGGTCGGCCAGGTCGGCTACGACGCCCTGCCGCCGCTGGCCCGTGACGTGCACGACCGGCTCGCGGTCCTGAATCTGCGGCTCGAACAGCGCGGTGTGCAGCGGGCGCTCCTCGACATCGCCTCCCGGCCCGAGCTGGAGAGGTGCTCCGACGTCCTGTGGATGCTGCGCAGGCTGCTGCCACCGGGCGTCGCGCGGCCGATCATGGGCGAGCGGAGCCTGGGGGAGCGGTCGATCCAGGAGTCCTGGGACCTGGCGCTCGGCACCCACCAGCGGGCCCTCATCGAGCTCGGCTACGAGGGCGTCAGCATCGAACAGGTCCTGGAGCAGAGGCTGCGCCGCACGGCGTACGCCCCGCAGGCCACCGCGGCGAGCGTCCTGGAAGCCGTCGAGGACGCGACGCTGTACCTGCGCAGCCGCCGCCTGGCCGACGAGCTGGGCACCCGGGCGCTGGACGTGCTGGCGTCCGAACGCAGCGTCGACGGTGCACCGGAGGTGCTGCGTCGGGTACGACGGCTGCTGGCCTACTACCGCACCAATGAGCCGGTCCTGCCGCCGTGGATCGAGTCCTTCGTCAAGACCGGGTACGCGCATTACTGCACCCTGCTGCCGATGTCGTTCACCGACGACGACGCCACCGTCCGGCAGGTGGCGGCGATGCTCGGTTTCCTCTTCAGCATGGAGAACCTGGCCCTGTCGCTGGGATGCGACCGCGCCCAGCTCCAGCTTGCCCTTGCCCAGTCGCATCCGCAGGAGCCGTCGAGGACGGCGCTGCTGTGGGCGGCGCAGGTGCAGCTCGGGCACCTCTCCCGTGCGGAGCTGCGGTCGCGGTGCGACGAACTGCTGGGGAACCCCCTGGTGGTGCCCGCGTATCCGCGCTACCTGAGCGGTCTGGTCCACGCGCTGGAACCCGTCCCGGGGCTCACGGACTTCGTGGTGGAGGCGGTGTCGCAGGCGTTCGGACGGCTGCCCGACCCGGTGCTCCTGCCCTGGCTGCCGACCCTGGTCACCACCTTGCGCGCGGGCGGCGCCGACCTGGCCCCGCTGCTCATCCGCGAGGCCGGACGGACCTTCCCCGGCCGTCTCGGGGCGCTTGACACGTGGATACCGCCGTGGCGGGCGCAGCCGGAGCTGCCGGTGGCCGGCCGTCGGGAGACCGCCCGTGGCTGCGCGCTGCTCGCCGCGCACCCCGGGACCTGCGATGCGGTGGCAGCTCTGCTGGGCTGCGAAGGGACATGGGAGAGCCCCGGTTCCGGCCGGGCAGGCGTGGCCCTGGCCGGTGCACATCCGGACACCGCGGTGGCTCTGGAGGCGCTGCTGGCCGGCTGAGGGCCGGATGATGCCGAAGGGGTCCGGCCCACCGCGTGACACGGCGGGCCGGACCCCTTCGGAAGGTGCTGAGGGATCAGCGTGCGAGGCGGATGCGGTGCAGCTGGTCCTTGCCGTCGGCGCCCGCGCCGGACTTGTCGACGACGTACGCGGAGCCGCCGGCGATCTCGATGTGGTTGGGGTTGGCTCCGGTGGCCACGGTCTCCACGACGCTGCCCTTGCGGGGGTCGACGACCGAGACGGTGGCGTCGGTGCGGTTGACCACGAGCACGTTGCCCGAGCGGGTGTCCGTGGCCACGGACAGCGGGCCCGCACCGGTGGCGACGGACTTGGTGACGAGGCCCTTGCGGAGGTCCACGACCGAGACGTCCCCGCCGGTCTGGTTGGCGGTGTAGGCGGTGCGGCCGTCCTTGGACAGGGAGACGGAGATCGGGCCGTCACCGGTGGGGATGAGCCGCGGGGCCGTGGAGCGGGTGGTGACCTGGATGATCTGGTCGTTGGTGAGGTCGGCGGCGTAGACGGTCCCGGACTTCTCGTCCAGGGCCAGGCCGGTCGGGCCCGAACCGTCGACCGTGACGCGCTTCTTCTCCTTGAGGGTGCGGCTGTCGAAGGCGACGAGCGTGCCGTCCCCGTAGGAGCTCGCCCACACGGTGTCGTGACGCTCGTCGACGACGATCTCCCGGGCGTGGGCCACGTCCGGGAGCGTGGCGAGGTGCTCGCCGGTGCGCTGGCTGTAGACGGCGACCGAGTTGTTGCGGGTGTTGGTGGTCCAGACGGTGTTGTGCTCGTCGTCGACCGCCACCCCGTAGACCGCCTCGACCGCGCCGGTGGCCGCGTCGGTGACCGGCGGCGTGTAGGTCGCCTTCACCTTGAGCGTCAGCGGGTCCACCTTCGTCAGGGCGGAGTTCGTCACCGGGGGCCGTCCCACCGAGGAGGTGGTCCACAGGACGTGGTTCCGCTCCGAGTAGGAGGACTGGTAGAGACCGGCAGCGACCGGTGCGGTGGTGACCGCCGAGGCCGCCGGCCGGCTCTGTGCGGTCGCGGTGCCCGTCAGTGCCGCGGTGCTGCCTGCGGCGAGCACGACGGCGATGGCCGCGGAGGTTCCGGTGCGACGCAGGCTGCGGGTGGGTGAGGTCATGCTGGGGTCAACTCCTGAGTGCGGTGCATGAGGATCTGTACTCCTGAAACTTAGCTTAGGCTTACCTAAGTAACACTCTTTCAGGTATGTGATCTGACTAACAACTCGACTGGCTGTGAGGGGTGTTCGGGAAGCGTCAGCCCTGGTCGGCGGCGGGACGCCGACGGCGGACCAGGAACAGGGTCGTGCCCGCTGCGCCGGCCGCTCCGCCCACCGCCGCGGCCGCGGCCGACCAGGCGATGGTCGCGTACGAGACGGAACTCCCCAGGGACGCGGCCGTGGTGGTGAGAGGTGCGGTGTCCGGTGCGGCGCCGTCCGATGCCGGGGCGCTGCCCGGGATGCCGTCCGCTCCGGTCACCTCGAAGTCGACCTTGAGCGTGGTGGCCGGCTCCGGCGCGAGGAAGCGCAGCCAGTGCGCCCCTGTCGACGTGCCGGCCGGGACGGTCACGTCGCCCTCGTACGAACCCTTCGCGTCGGTCTTCCACTGGCCCAGGATCGCGTCGTCGTCGAGCTTGACGGTGACCGTGCGGCCGGCCGGGAACTTGGTCACCGCGAAGTGCAGCGTTCCGCCCGCCTGTACCTGGTCGGCGGTGATCTCGGCCTTGGCCCCACGGGAGTTGGAGGCGGCCGCCGGTGCGCCCGAGGCCGCCGGTACCGGGGCGGCCGCGCCGCCGGACGCGCTGGTGGCACCCGTGGCCGAAGGGTCTGCCGAAGTGCCGGTGGTGACAGTGAAGTCCGCCCGGACGCTCGTCGACGGATTCGGGGCGAGGAAGCGCAGCCAGTGGGCACCCTTCGTCGCCGAGGCCGGAATCGTCACGGTGCCGGAAAGGGTGCCGTCGGCACCGATGCCGTCCGGCCACTGCCCGATGATCTCGGAGTCGTCGAGCTTGACGGTGAGCTGTTCGCCGGCGGGAAATCCGGTCACCCGGAAGGAGACCTTGCCGCCGGCGGCTACCTGCGAGCCCGCCGTGATCGAGGCGGACGCTACGGCGCTGCCCCCGGAGCCGCCGCCCGTGGTGCCGGAGCCGCCGACGGTGCCGCCCGTCGTGCCGGTGGTGTCAGTCGTGCCGCCGGATCCACCACCCGTGCCCGAGCTGCCGGCGCCGCCCGTGCCCGTGGCCTTCACCGAGAAGTCGGCGCGCAGGCTCGTGGACGGGTTCGGGGCGAGGAAGCGCAGCCAATGTGCCCCGGCCGAGGTCGACTTGGGGAGGGTCACAGTGCCGGAGAACGTGCCTGAGGCGTTCACTGCGCCCGTCCACTGCCCGATGATCTCGCTGTCGTCCAGCTTGACCGTGACGTTCTGGCCCTTGGTGAACCCGGAAAGGGTGAAGGAGACCTTGCCGCCCGCCGTGGCCTCGGAACCGCTCAGCCGGACCGTGGGCCGCGCGGCCGGCGGGGTCGCGGTGGCCGTGGGCTTCGGTGTGGGCTCCGTCGTCGGTGTGGGGGTCGGTGTCGGTGTGGGCGTCGGTGACGGCGCATCGCCCGTCACCGACAGGTTCTCGCTTCTGACGCTCGTCTGTGGCGCCAGGAACCGCAGCCAGTGTTCGCCGCCCACGGTGGCGTCGGCAGGCACGGTGACGGCGCCCGCGACGCTGCCGTCGTCGCCGACGGGGAACTGCTTGAGGAGCGTCTTGTCGTCGAACTTCACGCTGAGCGTGGCGCCGGCGGGGAATCCGGAGGCGGTGAACGGTACTTCGCCGCCCGGCTTCACCGTTGCCGCGCCCAGCACGACCGTGGGTGCGGTCGTGTCGGCCACGAGGGCGAGTGCGCTCCCGGTCTGCGTGCCGCTGCTGCTCGCGGTGGCCAGGGGGACGGCCAGGGCGCCGAGGCCGAGCGTCGCACCGGCTGCCAGCGCGGCCATGCGGCTGATTCTGGCGCGGGAGGCGCGGGATGCGGTCGCGGGCACAATCGCGGGGGTCCGGGAGGGTCTTTCGGGGTTCATGGTGGGCTGCTCCTGGCAGGCGGAGAGTGAGGGGGAAGGGGTGGCTGAGGGTGCGAAGCCAACGACGGCGGGACAAGCCCGCGTTGAGCACCAAGTTAGGTGAGCCTAACCTAATAATGTGAGAAAAGGATTGAGGGTCCGCGTGTGGCCGCGAGGTGGTGCGTGCCCGCGGTGCGCGACCGCGATGGGTTCCCGGTGGGCCCGGGGTGGGCCCGCGGCGGGCTTGTGGCACCGGAAAGGTAAGGTGACCCTAAGTTGAAAAGTCTCGTCATTCGGAGCCACTCTTCATGATCACGTCCCTGCCGCCCCAGGACGCCCCGAAGCGACCGCCCAGGACGGTGCGGCCGGATCCGCTGACCCGGCTCATGGATCCCGTGTGCGCCCTGCCGGGCCCCGGTGAAGTCGAGGAGTTCTGGGCTCGGGTGGCCGGTTCCGGCACGCCGCTCGTCGGACCGGACCCGCTGGGCGGCGACGACCACGTCGCCGTGACGTTCCTCTGGCGCGGCGCCCCCGGCACCCGCGCCGTGCAGGTGCTGCCGAACAAGCTCGGCGACCCGCGTGCCCCCGAGGGCAACCTGATGGAGCACGTGCCCGGCACGGACGTCTGGCACTGGACACTGCGGCTGCGGCACGACTGGCGGGGCACGTACGACTTCTACGTCGACGAGGGTGAGGGCCCGGGCCCCGAAGCGGCCGACTACTGGCGCCGGCTGCGCACCCTGCGCCGCCACGATCCACTCAACCACCGTTCGCTGCCTCGCCGTTGGGGTGGTGACCCGGTCTCCTACGCCGAGCTCCCCGCTGCCCCGAGCGCCCGGGACTGGCTGCCGCGACCGGACGTCGCCCGGGGGGAGGTGTCCGCGCACGAGGTCCCCTCCGGCCATCTCGGCAGCAGCCGGCGCGTATGGACGTACCGTCCCGCCGGTGCCCACGGGGCGACGGAACTGCCGGTGCTCGTCGTCCTGGACGGGGAGCACTGGCAGCCGCACCTCGGTCTCGCGCATCTGCTGGACAACCTCATCGCCGACGGACGGATCCCCCCGCTCGTCGCCCTGCTGCCCGAGTCCGTCGACGCGGACACGCGCTGGTCGGATCTTGCCTGCAGTCCGGACTTCGTCGCGTTCCTCACGGATGAACTGCTGCCCTGGACGGCCGCGCGTCTGCCGGTCACTGACGACCCCGCACGCACCGTCGTCGCCGGGCAGAGCCTGGGCGGACTCACCGCCGCCTACGCGGCGCTCACCGCGCCCGGCCGGTTCGGCAACGTACTGGCGCAGTCGGGTTCGTTCTGGTGGCCGGACGGCCCGGAAGCCGAGTGGCTCACCGCGCGGGTCGCCGAATCCCCGCGTCTGCCGGTCCGGTTCTGGCTCTCCTTCGGCGAGCAGGAGTGGGTGGCCCTTCCCGCTGCGCGCAGACTGCGCGACACGCTCGCGTCCGCCGGCTACGAGGACGCCTCCTACCGGGAGTTCAACGGCGGCCACGACTACCTCTGCTGGCGTACGGAACTCGCGGACGGTCTGACCGACCTGCTGACCCCGGGCACCGCCTCCGCCTGACCTGCGCGGGCGGAGGCGGTGCGCCGGTCAGGTGCCCAGCTCCTTCAGCCGGTCCGCGAGCACGGCCGCGATGGTGTCGAGGAAGCGGTCCTGCATCAACTGCGGGTGCGTGCAGTCGAGATCGTGGTTGACGACGGCGCCCGTCACATGGTTTCGCCACGCCTCACGCGTGAGCCAGTCCTCCGCCCGCGGGGCGGCCGCGGTGAAGAACAACAGGTCGCCGTCGTAACCCCGGTGCACGTGCTCACGCATCATGCGGGCATGGTTGGGCACGATGTCGACGATCTTCGACAGCGTCCGGTCCTCCAGACCGGCGAGTGGACTGCCCGCCCGGCGCAGCGTGGCGAGCACGTCCTCGCGGGTACGTTCGCCGGTGCGCTCGAAGCCCGCCATGCGCAGCACCGCGGTGAGGGCGTCGCCCTCCTCCGGCGCGGGGCGCTCCCGCCACTGCTCGGCGGGGAAGGAGTCGAGCAGCGCCAGGAGTTCCACCTTCTCGCCGCTCTCCTGGAGCAGTACCGCCACCGTGTGCGCGAGGACCCCGCCCACCGACCAGCCCATCAGACGGTAGGGGCCGTGCGCCTGCACCTCCCGGATGCGCAGGACGTAGTCGGCGGCCTCGTCCTCCAGCGTTCGCGGCAGCGGTTCGTCGCGGACCAGGCCGCGTGCCTGGATGCCGTACAACGGCTGGTCCGGGCCGAGCCGGGCGGACAGCCCGGCGTAGCACCAGGCGATGCCGCCCGCCGGGTGGATGGCGAACAGCGGTGTCCGCGCGCTCCCGCCACGCAGTCGGAGGACCACGTCCAGGGCGTCCGCGGACGCGGTTGTGGCGTCGTCGATCCGGGCGGCGAGCGCGGCAGGTGTGGACGCCTCGAACAGCGAACCGATCGTCAGCTCGGTACCGAACTCCTCCCGCACCCGTGCCACGAGCCGGACCGCGAGCAGCGAGGTCCCGCCCAGATCGAAGAACGCGTCCTCGGGGCCCACCGCGGCAGCCCCGAGCACCTCCGCGAACAGCCGCGTCAGCGCCTCCTCCGCGGCGCTCAACGCCCGCTGCCCGTCCGCGCCGCCGGTGAAGACCGGGGCGGGCAGTTCGCGGCGGTCCAGCTTTCCGTTGGGGCTGAGGGGGAAGGCGTCGAGTGCCACCACCGCCGACGGCACCATGTGCTCAGGAAGCTCTCGGGCCAGTGCGGTGCGCACCGTCGCGGGGTCGGCGGCTCCCGTCACATATCCGACGAGCCGCTGTTCGCCGGGCCGGTCCTCACGCACCAGGGCGCAGGCCCCGTCCACCCCCGTCACGGCGGCCAGTGCTGCCTCGATCTCGCCGAGCTCGATGCGCTGCCCGCGCAGTTTGACCTGGTGGTCGGTACGCCCGAGGTACTCGACCTCGCCCTGCTCCGTCCAGCGAGCCAGATCCCCGGTGCGGTACATGCGCTGAGCCGGGGCCCCGAAGGGGTCGGCGACGAACCGGGCGGCGGTCAGCTCCGGGCGGTTCAGGTAGCCGTCGGCCAACTGGCGGCCCGCCAGGTACAGCTCGCCCGGCACCCCAGGAGGACAGGGCCGCAGCGCGGCGTCGAGCACATGGAGCCGGGTGTTCCACACGGGCTGCCCGATCGGCACGGGCCCGGTGTCGTGCGTCGCGCACGCGTGGAAGGTGACGTCGACGGCCGCTTCCGTCGGTCCGTACAGATTGTGCAGCTCCACATGCGGCAGTCCACGCCCGAAGGCTTGCGCGGTCTCCCTGGGGAGCGCCTCCCCGCTGCAGAACACGCGGCGCAGTCCTGCGCACGCGCCGGGGTCCGCCTCCGCGAGGAATACCTGGAGCATCGAGGGCACGAAGTGGCAGGTGGTGACTGCGTGTTCGCGGATCAGCCGGGCCAGGTGGCCTGGGTCCCTGTGACCGCCCGGCTCCGCGACGACCAGCGCCGCACCCTCGCGCAGCGGCCAGAAGAACTCCCATACGGACACGTCGAACGACGAGGGCGTCTTCTGCAGTACCCGGTCGTCCGCCGTCAGCCCGTAGGTGTCCTGCATCCAGCGAAGCCGGTTGTCGATCGCGCCGTGCGACACGACGACGCCCTTGGGGCGGCCGGTGGATCCCGAGGTGTAGATGACGTACGCGGGGTGTGCGGGCGTCAGCGGGCGCGACGGATCGCACCACGGGTACCCGGAGACGTCGAGACCGTCCAGGACGACCCGCTTCGTGCCCGCGCCGTCGGGGAGGCGGTCCGCACGGTCGGTGACGACACAGACGGGCGCCGCGTCCCGCAGCATGTAGGTGATCCGCTCCGCCGGGTACTCGGGATCGAGCGGCAGATAGGCGGCTCCCGCCTTCAGCACGGCGAGCAGCGAGACGATCAGTTCCACCGAGCGCGGTACCGCCACCGCCACCACCGCACCCGGCCGGGCGCCGAGCGTCCGCAGATGCCGGGCCAGCCGGTTGGCGCGGGTGTTCAGCTCCGCATACGTGAGGGAGACGTCCCCGTACACGAGTGCGGTCGCGTCGGGGGTGCGGGCGGTCTGCGCCTCGATCGGTCCGATCAGCGTCGTCGGCGGCAGTGCGCGTTCCGTGCGGTTGAACTGTTGGACGACCAGGTCGTGTTCGGCGGGGACCGCGATGCCGTGTGCGGCGAGCGCGGTGTGCGGGTCCGTCGCGGTCAGCCGTTCCACGAGGTTCAGGAAACGCTCCTGATGGGCGGCGAGCGCGCCCTCGTCGTACAGGGCCGGATTGCCGTCGTGGTCGATGCGCAGCCCGCGGCCGTCCGCGCGGTCGTAGATGTTCACGGTCAGGTCGTCCACCGGGCCCGCGGACAGGTTGCGGGCCCGGGCCGGCGCACCCGCGAAGTCCACGTCGTAGTCGAAGGGCATCACGTTGACGAGCGGGCCCACCAGGCCCCGGCTCTCGGCGAGCAGCCGCAGATCGCGGCGGATGTCCTCGTAGCGGTAGCGCTGATGGCGGCGGACCGTGCGGATGCCCACCACGACCTGGCGCACCAGTTCGGCGAAGGTCGTGCCCGGGGTGACGGTCAGTCGCAGCGGGAGCACGTTCATCACCATGCCCGGCACGCGCAGCGCGACCGAACCCACCCGGCCCATCATGGGCAGTCCGAGCACCACCTCGGAGCGGGCGGTGGCCCGCGAGGTGTAGAGCGCCTGCGCGGCGATCAGCACCTCCGGCCAGGTCGCCCGGAGCCGCGTCGCGAGTTCCCGCACGCCCTCGGTGGCCTGCGGGCCCAGGTGAGCGGTGCGGCGCAGGAACGTACGCGACGGCAGCGCGCCACGGCCCGCGAGTCTCGGGACCTCCGGCCGGTCGGCGAAGGCCTCGGACCAGTGGGCGCGGTCTGCCGCGAACGCCGCCGACGCCCGGTATCCGGCGTCCTGCGCGACGAGGTCGGTGAGCGTTCCGAAGGCCCGGGGCCCGGGATCCCCGCCCCGGACGAGTGCCGAGTAGATCTCGGCCGTGCGCCGGACGAGCAGCGAGTAGCCGAAGCCGTCCATGACGAGGTGATGGATCCGCTGGTACCAGAGCCAGCGCTCCGGTCCGACGCGGAACAGCGCATGCCGGAACAACGGTCCGGCCGCCAGGTCGCACGGCTCGGCGAGGTCGGCGCGCATCCACGCCTCCGCCTGCCGGCCCGCGTCGCGCACGTCCCGCAGGTCGTGCACGGTGAACGGGAGTTCGACCGAGGCCGCGACCATCTGGCGCGGGCCCTCCGGCCCTTCCTCGATCCGGACGCGCAGTGCGTCCGCCTCGGCGGTGACCCGGCGCAGCGCGGCGGCGAACACCTCCGGGTCGAGGGGACCGTCGATCTCCAGGCACTCCGCGGTGTTCTGCGCCGGGCTGAGCGGATCCAGCGACTGCGCGAACCACATGCCCGACTGGGCCGCCGTCAAGGGCAGTTCGGTGCCCGGCCCGTCCGTCGTGGCGCCGGTCGTATCGGTGAGCAGGACCGTCATGAGACCCCCAGGAGCGGGGACCAGGCCTCGATGGAGGGCTGTTCGGCGAGATCGGCGAAGTCGGCCCGCACGTCGTGGTCGCGACGCCATCGTCCGAGCAGCGCCATGATGCGGACCGAGTCGAGGCCGTAGTCGAGGAGGTTCTCGTCGAGGGGGATGTCCGCGGGTTCCTCGCCCAGGGACTCGGCGACGTCGTTGCGGATCTGTTCCAGGGTGAGGGCCACGGTGCTCAGATCTCCTTCAGGAGGGCGTCGGTGGTGGTCACGGCCGCGCAGCGGCCCGCTGCCCAGCGCAGCGCCATGTCGTGGTCCTCGCGCGAGAAGTCGGCGACGGCGTCGGCCACGACGAACGCCCGGATGTCCCGCATCCATGCGTCCGCGGCGCTCATGAGCACTCCGATGTGCGCGTACACACCCGTGATCACCAGCTGGTCCCGGCCCGACTCCCGGATCAGGGCCTCGAGTTCGGTACGGACGAACGCGCTGTACTTCCACTTGGTGAGCACCGTGTCACCGGCCGCCGGTGCGACGGAGTCCGGCACGGCGAGGGCCTCGGCGTCGTCGGCCGCGCCGGGGCCCCAGAAGTCGAGCTGGAGCCCGCGTTCCTCGGCGGTCTGGTCACCGCGCTGTGCCGAGTAGACCACCGGGACGCCGGCGCCGCGGCACTGCTCGATGATGCGGGCCGTGTTGTCGAGCATCCCGGTCAGGGGCTGTTCGCCGGAGCGGAACGCACCGAGGAAGTGGTTCTGGAGATCGTGGACGAGCAGCACGGCGCGCGCCGGATCGACGGTCCACGCGACCCGGTTCACGGGAAGCTCGTCCGCGCGGGGCAGGGGATAGGGGGTGATGGCGGGAAGTGCCACGGGGAGGGCCTTTCAGTGCCGCGCGGAGCGGCCTCGGTGCTGTTCGGCGGGAGCGGAGCCCGCCCGGGAGGCGGATCCCGGGCCAGGAGCGGAGCCGGGGGAGCCGGGGGAGCCGGGGGAGCCGGGGGAGCCGGGGGAGCCGGGGGAGCCGGGGGAGGACCCGGACGCGGTGCCGGAGGAGGTAGGGGAGCCGGGAGAGCCGGGTGAGGACCTGGACGCGGTGCCGGGAGAGCCGGGGGCCGACCCGGAGCGCAGTCCGTTCTTGCTGACCTTGCCGATCCCGGTCTGCGGGAAGACGTCTACGAACTCGACGAGGTCGGGAACCTTGTACGCGGCGACTCCGCACTCGCGCACGTGCCGCTTCACCGCAACCGGCCTGAGCGGTTCGGCACCGGCGCGCAGGATCACGTACGCGAGCGTGCGTTCGCCCAGATACGCGTCGGCGACGCCGACCACCGATACGTCGTGCACGGAGGGGTGGGCGAGGATGATGTTCTCGATCTCCTCCGGCGCGACCTTCTCGCCGCCCCGGTTGATCTGGTCCTTCGCCCGTCCCTCGACCACGAGACTGCCGCTCGCGGTGCGGCGCACGATGTCGCCCGTGCGGTAGAAGCCGTCCTCGGTGAACGCCGTCCGGTTGTGTTCGGGGGCGCGCCAGTAGCCCCGGATCGTGTAGGGGCCGCGGGTGAGCAGATGCCCGAAGTCCCCCTCGGCGACGTCCTGTCCGGCGTCGTCCACGATCCGGATCTCGTCGTCCTCGGAGATCGGCCGGCCCTGCGTGGTGACCACGGTCTCCGGAGGGTCGTCCAGCCGGGTGTAGTTGACGAGACCCTCGGCCATGCCGAACACCTGCATGAGCCGGCAGCCGAGCGCCGGCTCCAGCCGGCGGGCCGCGGCCTCGCTGTACTTGGCGCCTCCGACCAGGACCAGCTCCAGACTGGACAGGTCCTGCTCCGCGTCCGGCGCGGCCTCGGTCCACACCAGGGCGAGCGGCGGCACCATCCCCGTCATGGTGACGCGCTCCTGCTCGACGATCGGGAAGGCCGTCGCCGGGTCGGGGCGCGGACACAGGACGACCGTGCCGCCGGCGTACAGCGCACCGAGCCAGCCCGGTGAACTCATCGGGAAGTTGTGCGCGGCCGGCAGCACCACGAGGAAGCGGGTGTCCTCGTCGACGCCGCAGATCTCGTTGGAGCCGCGCAGCGAGTAGATGTAGTCGTCGTGTGTGCGCGGAATGAGTTTCGGCACCCCGGTGGTGCCGCCCGAAAGCTGGAGGAAGGCCAGGTCGTGCGGCTCGGGCCCGTCCACCGGACCGGAGTCCTCGCACGGCACGTCGGACAGTGCGGTGTGCTCACCCGGGTCACCGACGACGAACACGTGCTTCAGTCCGGGAGCCCGCGCCTTCACCGTGGCCGCCAGCGCACGGTGATCGAAGCCGGCGTGCCGGTCCGGGATCACGTAGGCGACGGCCTCGGTGAACGAGCAGAAGTAGCCGATCTCCGTCTCCCGGTGGGCGGGCAGGGCGAAGACGGGCAGTGCACCGATCCGGAAGAGGGCGAAGACGACCTCGATGAACTCGGCGACGTTGGGCAGTTGGACGACGACCCGGTCGCCCCTGACGATGCCCCGGGCCGCGAACCCCGCCGCCAGCCGGGCCGCGTGCTCGTCGAGTTCGCCGTACGTCCGGGTGCGGCGCCCGTCCGCGGGGTCGACGACCGCCACACGGTCGGGGTGGGCAGCGGCGCGCGCCCGGAGTACGCCGGTGAACGTCTCGCCGCGCCAGTGGCCGGCCGCGCGGTATCGCTCGGCGAAGCCGGCCGGCCAGGTGGGGGCGTCGTCCTGCGGGGCGGCGCTCACAGCGTGGTGCCCACGGCGCTGAGGAAGGTGCGGAACTTGGCAGCGGTCTCCGCCGTCTCCGCCTCGGGCGAGGAAGCGGCCACCACGCCGGCACCGGCGAACAGTCGCAGCGAGCGGCCCTCGGCCTCGGCACAGCGGATCGTCACGACCCACTCGCCGTCGCCGTCCACGTCCTGCCAGCCGACCATGCCGGTGTAGGCGCCGCGGTCGAAGGGTTCCGACTCGGCGATGACGGCGCGGGCGGTATCGGTCGGGGTGCCGCACACCGCGGGCGTGGGGTGCAGCGCCGAAGCGAGGTCGAGCGAGGAGGTGGCGGGGTTCGTGAGTGTTCCGGTGACGGTCGTCGACAGGTGCCACATGGCCGCGGTCCGTACGAGCGTGGGGCGTTCGGGTACGTCGAGGCTCACGCAGAAGGGAGCGAGAGCCTCCCGCACGGCGGCGACGACCACGGCGTGCTCGTGCAGGTCCTTGGGGGACTCCAGCAGCGCGGCCGCGCGCCGCACGTCCTCGGCCAGATCCTCGCTGCGCGGAGCGGAGCCGGCCAGCGGATTGGCCGTGAGCACGTTTCCGGTGCGGGCGACCAGGAGTTCGGGGCTGGCACCGATCAGGGTGCGGCCCGGTCCGCTGGGGACGGCGAAGGTGTAGCCCCTCGGGTCGTGCTGCGCGAGCCGGCGCAGCATGCCAGGGAGGTCGAGTTCTTGCGAGGAGGTCAGTTCCAGGGTGCGGGCGAGGACGACCTTGTCGAACTCCCCGGCGCGCATCCGCCCCACCGCCGCGGCGACCGCCGCGGTGTACGCGCCGGCCTCGGGGACCTCGCGGGTCTGCCAGGTGCCGGGCTCGGCCGAAGGGCCGGGGAGCGCGATGAGCGGGTCCTCGCAGAGGGCCGTTGTCCGGCGGACGGACTGAGGGACCGCCAGTGAGTGGGGGGCGCCCGGCGTGAAGGGCAGTGCGCCCACGACGATCGGTGCCGGGTCCCCGGCGCGCCGCCGGGCATCGAGCACCTCGCGTACGCGGGTGGTCAACGGCCTTGAGTCGTAGGGGACTTCTGCTGCGAGGCCGGACACGAGCAGGGTCCGGCGCGACGAGGCGAGGAAGCGGTCCGCGCCGGGCCGGTAGGCGTCCAGCAGCGCGGTGGCCGCGCCGGGTGAGGAGGGAGGGGCGGTGCGGGGGGCGGTCCGGTGCGGGGCGGTGGGTACGCGCAGTGAGGCAGACATGTCTTCTTGTCTCCAGTGGGGGAGGGCTGCGATCCGCTGTCGAGGGTGCCGGGCGGGCGGTCAGGCCCGCAGGGTGGCGCCGCCGTTCACGTGGAGGCGGTGCACGGGCGGGCGGTCTGGTCCGCGGTGTGGCGCCGCCGTTCATGTGGAGGTGGTGCCGGGCGGGCGGTCAGGCCCGCAGGGTGGCGCCGCCGTCCACGTAGAGGTCGTGCAGGGTGATGTGGCGCGCGCGGTCGGACACGAGGAAGGCGACGGCCTCGGCGATGTCGGACGGGTCGGCGATCCGGCCGAGCGGTATGCCCGTTCGGTAGCTCGCCCCGTCCCCTTCGATGACCCGTCGGGCAGCGGCCTCCTCGTCCTGAGCGTCGCCGGACGGCCACATGCCACGCTGCATGTCGGTGAGGGTCGAACCGGGTGAGACGGTGTTGCAGCGGATTCCCAGGGGCGCCAGTTCGAGGCCGAGGCACTTGGTGAACATGACGGCGGCGGCCTTCGAGGCCGCGTACGCGGCCATGTCCGTGCGGGGGATGCCCGCGGCGTTGGACGCGACGGTGACGATGCTTCCCGCTCCACGGTCGGCCATCCGGCGCGAGACCGACCGTGAGACGTGGAACACCCCGTTGGTGTTGACCGCGAAGGTGGCCGCCCAGTCCTCGTCCGTCAGGTCGGCGACGGCCGAACACCGCAGCACTCCGGCGACGTTGACCGCGATGTCCAGCGGGCCGAGTGTGTCCTCGGCCTCCGCGACGAGTGCCTCCACGGCTGCGGAGTCCGTGACGTCGAGCGTGCGGGCCGCGACCTGCCGGCCGTACTTCCGGGCGAGCGCGCCCACGCCGTCGGGGGCGACGTCGGTGGCCAGGACGCGGGCGCCGCGCTCGACGAGGGCGTGCACCACCGCCTCGCCGATCCCGCGGCCCGCCCCCGTCACGAGGGCGAGCCGGCCGGTGAGTTCCGGGGCGGGATTCACTTGACCATGGCCTTGCGGATGTCGTCGAGCACCGAGACGGCCGCCTGCGCGCCGCCGAGGCTCGTCCACTTGGTGCCGTCGATCACGGTCGAACGACCGCTGCTCACGGCCTTGAGCTGCTTGTACGCGGGCTTCCTGGAGAGCTCGTCCACGAGGTCCTGGTCCGATCCGGTGGAGGTGAGGGTGCCGATGAAGAGCCAGTCCCCGTCGATTTCCTTGAGGCTCTCGTCGCTGATCGGTGTGGAGTGGCCCTCGCCCTTCTCGTTCTGGATGCCGGGGCGGGTGAAGCCCAGGTCCTTCAGGACGTCACTGATGAACACGCCCTGCTGCATGACGGCCGAGCCCTTGGCCGAGTAGCGGGCGACGGACACGCTCGCGCCGGCCTCCGCGCCCAGGTCCTTCTTCAGGGCGGCGGCCCGGGTCTCGTAGTCCGCGAGGAACTCCTCGGCCCGGTTGCCCTTGCCGAGCGTCTTCCCGGTGAGCGAGAGCGCCTTCTTCCAGTCCTTGGTGCCGTCGATCGTGACGACCGTGGGGGCGACCTTGCGCAGTTGCTGGAGGACCTGTTCGTCGGCGAGCTGGCCGGCGAGGATCACGTCCGGCTTGGCCTGGACGACCTTCTCGATGTCCGGTCCGGTGACAGCGCCCACCACGGGGATGTCCTTCGCCTGGTCCGCGAGGTAGGCGGGAGCGCCCTTCTGGCCGCGGCCGGCGGTCAGACCCACCGGCTTCACGCCCAGTGCGAGAGCCGCGTCCAGGTCCATCTCACTGAGGACGACCACACGCCGGGGTGCCGAGGGCACCTTCACCGACGTCCCGGTGGCGTCCGTCACCTGAGTCGTCGCCGAGGACTTGGACGCGCCCGAATCGTCAGATCCCTCCGAAGCCTCGGAGGACCCGCAGGCGGTCAACGCGAGGGCACAGATGCCGATCAGGGAGACCGCCACCGAGGGGCGGACGCGGCCGCGGGAAGAGAGGGGCGAATGCGGGGCCATGGCCTGGAATCTCCGTTGCGTTCGAGTGATTGAGGCCGGTTCTGGGTCTGCTCCGCCGCACCGAAGGGGGGCAGGGCAGGGCGATTGACGCGGTTTCAGGACATGGAGAGCCCTGGGGACCGCCGCCGTCCGGCCGGTTTACTTAGGTTAGGCTAACCATATGTCGATCGCGCAAGGGGGACGGCCCGAAACCGAAGCCCGCCCCACCGAAACCCCGCCACGGGAGGGACGTGCGGCCGCGTGGTCGGCCGCAGGTCTCGTACTCCTGCTGCCGGCCCTCGTCCTGCTGTCCCTGCTCATCGGCACCGGGTCCAGTTCGGCGGGAGGCGCCTGGGACTATCTCGTCGGCGATCCGGCTGCCCGCGCTGATGCTCAACTGCGCCTCGCCGTCGTGGACGTGCGCCTGCCGCGCACGCTCGCCGCGGTCCTGGTGGGGGCGTGCCTGGGGACGGCCGGGTGCCTCCTGCAGGCCGCCACCCGCAACCCCCTCGCCGAGACGGGACTCCTCGGCGTCAACTCGGGGGCCGCCTTCGCCGTGGTGCTGGGACTGACCTACTTCGGCGCGGACTCGCCCGCCTCGTTGCTGGTGTGGGCCCTGGCCGGAGGCATGGTCGCCAGCGCGGCAGTCCTCCTGTTCGCCGCTTCGGGACGCGGCGGCGGCTCCCCGCTGCGGCTCGTCCTGGCCGGATCGGCGCTGGGCGCCACCTTCCACGGCCTCACCTCTTACGTTCTGCTGGGTACTCAGTCCACCTTCGACACCTACCGCTACTGGACGATCGGCTCGCTCGCGGGCATCGAGATCTCCGACCTGCTGCCCTTGCTGCCCCTGATCGCGGTGGGCCTGCTCACCGCGCTCGGCTGCTCCCGCCCGCTGGCGGCGCTCGGGCTGGGGGACGACGGTGCCCGCTCGCTCGGCCACCACCCCGGCCGGATCCGCCTCGTCGTCGCCGGGGCCGTCTCGCTGCTCGCCGGATGCGCCGTCGCCGTGGCCGGGCCCATCGCGTTCCTCGGACTCTTCGCCCCCTACGCCGCCCGGGCGCTGGCCGGAGCGCGGATGACCGCGGGGCTCGTCCTGTCCGCCCTGATCGCGGCCGACATCATGATCGTCGCGGACATTCTCGCCCGGATCGTGATCCGCCCCTGGGAGACCCCGGTCAGTGTGCTGCTCGCCTTCGTCGGCGGCCCCCTGCTCGTGTGGATCGCCCGCTCCTCCCGCTTGTCCGCGGGGGTCCCGGCGTGACGGACGTGACCCCTCCCGACAGCGTCGTGCTCCGCACCGGAACGCTGTCCTGGCTCCTGCCGAGGCGCAGCGCGCTCGCCGCCGCGGTACTCCTTCCGCTGCTGGCAGTCCTCATCACTCTTGCGGTAATGGCGAGTTCGACCGGAATGAGCCTGTCGGAGACCCTTTCGGGACTGCTCGGAACCGGCGATGCAGGCACCGTCATGATCGTGCGGGAGTTCCGGCTTCCCCGTATCCTCACCGGGCTGCTGGTCGGTGCCGCGCTCGGCATCGCGGGCTGTCTCACCCAGACCCTGGCCGGCAACCGCCTCGCCACGCCGGACCTCGTCGGGGTCAACGAGGGCGCCACCGCCGCCGTGGTCGCGGCCGCCGCGGGGTCCGCCACCGGCATGGTCGGCAACTGGTGGCT
This sequence comes from Streptomyces sp. NPDC002809, assembly GCF_040295435.1. Lineage (NCBI taxonomy): Bacteria > Bacillati > Actinomycetota > Actinomycetes > Kitasatosporales > Streptomycetaceae > Streptomyces > Streptomyces sp. NPDC002809. Next base: position 18,878 of record NZ_JBEOVJ010000068.1, on the reverse strand, counting down.
CGGGCCGCTCGGTGCCGTAGCCGCCGCGGTCCTGGTCGTCCTGTGCGCCGGGGGAGCGGGCAGCGCCGGCTACCGGCTGCTGGTGGCGGGGATCGGCGTCTCCACGTTCATCGGCGCGGTGAGCGATCTGATCATGTCGCGCGAGAACGACAACACGGCGGGCGGAGTGTTCCTCTGGGCCGTCGGCAGCCTCAACGGGCGTGACTGGGATGCCGGTATGCCGCTTGCCGTGGCCCTGCTCCTCCTCGTCCCGCTCTCGCTGGCGGCCGGGCACCGCCTCCAACTGCTGCGCTTCGGCGATGAGGTGGCGAGTTCTCTCGGAGTCGATCTGCGTCGGGTGCGTACCGTCGCTCTCGTCCTCGCGGTACTTCTGGCGGGTACGGCCGTCGGGGTCGGCGGCCCCATCGCCTTCGTGGCACTGGCGGCGCCGATCCTCGCGCAGCGGCTGACCGGCCCCACCCGGGTGCCGGTCACCGGCTCGGCGCTGACCGGGGCAGCCCTGATCGCAGCGGCCGACGCGATCGGACGCGTCGCCGCTCCGGTCGAACTTCCCGTCGGGGTCGTCACCAGCGTCCTCGGCGGCCCCTTCCTCCTGTGGGTACTGCTGCGGCCGGACCCGGCCGCCGGAAAGGCGTGAACCGCACATGACCGAGAATCCGACCGGTACGAAGGCGGGCCTCGAAGTCCGTGGCCTGCACGCCGGATACCCGGGCCGCCCCGTCGTCGAGAACGTCGGCCTCACCGTCCCCGCCGGACAGGTCGTCGCGATCGTGGGTCCCAACGGCTGCGGGAAGTCGACCCTGCTGCGCACCGTCGCCCGGCTCCACCGGCCGGAGTCCGGCACGGTACTGATCGGCGGGACGGACATCTGGCAGACCGGCCGGCGCAGGGCCGCCCACCATGTCGCCCTGCTGCCGCAGTCGCCGCGCGCCCCCGAGGCGGTCACCGTGGCCGGTCTGGTCCGCTACGGCCGCAGCCCGCACCAGGGGCTGCTGCGCCAGTGGTCGCGCGAGGACGAGCAGGCGGTACGCGACGCACTCGACGCCACCGGCACCACCGCACTGGCCGGCGAGCGCATCGACCGGCTGTCCGGCGGCCAGCGCCAGCGCTGCTGGCTCGCGATGGTCCTCGCCCAGCAGACCCCGGTCGTCCTGCTCGACGAACCCACCAGTGCCCTCGATCTCGGGCATGCCGTCGAGGTCCTGGAACTCGTCCGCGAGGTCGCGGCCACCGGCCGTACCGTCGTCATGGTCCAGCACGACCTCGCCGCCGCGGCCCGTTACGCCGATCTGCTCGTCGCGATGAAGGGCGGCCGGGTCATCGCTCGGGGTGCCCCCCGCGAGACGGTCGACGAGGCCCTGGTGAAGGAGCTGTACGCGCTCGACGCGGACATCCTCCGCGCCCCGGGAGACGGCTCACCGGTCGTGGTGGCGCGCAGCCGGACCGGCGTGGCCGCACAGCCGATACCTGCCCCTTATTGTCCTAATTGAGCGATTCTTCGGAACTGTCGAGAATGCCTGGCGGGGTCGCTTTTCCATGGGGCACACCTCTTGAATATCCGGCAAATCACCCCTTTCGGGCGCAGTGGCCAGCGTCACGTTTCCCGTCCCGGACGCGCGGCCGGAGGCTTCGGTTCCCTGTCGCGCCAAGAAAGTTGACCCGCTCGCATGTGACCGGCGTCCCATATTTCCTTTGATTGATCTTGCGAATCAATTGTGATCAGGAATTCCGGGCTTGTTTCGCCTGCCCTTTCTCGCTTACGGTCACCGTCAATCCGGATGGAACGCCGAATCCTGCCGCCGTCCGGTAACCCGACCACATCACGTGCGGCAGGAGCGGGGGACCCAGGTTTGCCGCCGGTCCGGAATCCGGAGCGGCTAGGGGTGAAGTCGCCATGTGCGGCCGGACATCTCCAGTCCGAACCCGACAGCTCACCTCGCAGGCGGCGGAGAGGAAAAGCGCCATGCCCTTCAAGGGTCAGCACCGTCGTTCCAAGTCCACTTCCCTGACCCGCGGTTTCATCGCCGTGAGCGCAGGAGGAGTCGTCCTCGCACTCCCCCTGATCGCGGCCGGATCGGCTTCTGCCTCCCCCGCTCAGGCAGTCGTCGCGGAAAAGGCCGCAGCCCCGACTTCCGTGACCGGCAAGGAAATTGCCGCACAGAAGACCGAATCCACCACCTATTCAGTGGTCTCCGGTGATTCGCTTTCCAAGATCGCCCGAGGGCATTCCCTCAGTGGCGGCTGGGAGCGTCTCTACCAGGACAACCGGAGTGTGGTGGGCGGCAACCCCGACCTCATTCACCCGGGCCTGAAGCTGACCATCGGCGCCAAGTCCGCGGCCGCAGCCCCCGAGGCCGCGACCAAGAGCGAGTTCAAGGCGGAGAACACTTCCGGCAGCGCCTCGCAGCCGTCGGCCGACCGGGCCGAGAGCACCGACCGCGCCGACCGTTCCCAGCGGACGGCGACGCCCGTCGCCGTGGAGACCGCCGCGACCACCCCCGCGCAGACCGCGACGGCGTACACCGACGACCTCGACGGCTGGATCAAGGAGTCCCTCGCCGTCATGGCCGAGAACGGCATTCCCGGCAGCTACGACAGCATCCACCGCAACATCATGCGCGAGTCCTCGGGCAACCCCCAGATCGTCAACAACTGGGACTCGAACGCCGCCGCCGGCACCCCGTCCAAGGGCCTCCTCCAGGTCATCCAGCCCACGTTCGACGCCTACCACGTGCCCGGCACCTCGCTGGACATCCTGGACCCCGTCGCCAACATCACCGCCGCGTGCAACTACGCGGCCGCCACGTACGGCTCGATCGACAACGTCTTCGGGGCCTACTGAGCCACTGCGGTCCCCCGCCTCCGGGCGGAACCGTGAACAGGGGTGGAAGGGAGCTGAACTGCTCCCCTCCACCCCTTTCGCGATGCCGTACAACCCTTGTGCCGCAGAGCCTGTCCAACAGGGCGCCGGGAGGACAACGGGCTCCTTCCGGCGTCCCCCGGATCAGGGGCCTGGGGGCAGATCGCGGTCCGGCAGGCCCTCGCCCGGTCATCCTTGAACCGAGGAGCCGCTCGTGCGCGCCCACCGTCCGGCCGTCGTTGTCGCGGCCTCATTTCTCCTGATGGCAGGGGCCGCCGCCGTCGCGCCCTCCGCCCACGCCGGCACCCCCGGCGGAACACACGCGGACGACCGCAACTCCGATTTCAACGGCGACGGCTACGAGGACGTGCTCATCGGCGCGCCCGGCGGGACCATCGGCGGCAAGAAGGGCGCGGGCTATGTGACCGTGCAGTACGGCGGGCCGGGCGGCATCGGTACCACCCGGGGCGCCGTCCTCAGCCAGAACACCACCGGGGTGCCGGGCGCCGCCGAGGCGGGGGACGGCTTCGGCCGCGCCCTGGCCTCGGGCGACCTGGACGGGGACGGGTACGACGACGCGGTCGTCGGCCTCCCCGGCGAGAACCTCGAACCGGTGACCGACGCCGGCGGCGTCGTCGTCCTCTGGGGCTCCGCCAAGGGGCTCTCCGGCGTGGACAGCGACTGGCTGCAGGCCGAGGAGCCCGCCGCCGGTGCCAGGTTCGGCAGCGCGCTCGCCGCGGCACACTTCAGCCCCGACATCCCCGGCGACCAGCTGGCCGTGACCGACCGCACCGACCTCAGCCTCTACCAATACGACGCTGCGGCCCGGCGCATGCCCGCGTCGCCGGCGCCCGCAGCACGCAGCAGCCTCATCCCCGGCACCCCGGGGCGGGAGATCGTGCCCCGGGCCATGACGACCGGCGACTACGACGGCAACGGTCTCGCCGACCTCGTCATCTCCGGCGTCACCGTCGGCGGGGAACCGGGGCACGGCTGGTCCGCGCTCTTCCTCGGCGAGGTCCAGGGACTCCGGTACGACCACGATCTGCGCGGGGGCCCCGCCGTCGCCTCCGGTGACATCGACAACGACGGCTACGACGACCTCGTCACCGGGGAGCCCGGCAGCCCCGACGACGGCGGCGACTCGATGACCGGCGGTGTGGTCGGTGTGTACTACGGCAGCCTGGGCGACGGACCCGTCGGTTCCGAGGGCCCTGGCACCCCGCCCGTGTGGTGGACGCAGGACACCGCGGGCGTCCCCGGAGCCGCGGAGGCCGGCGACGGGTGGGGCGCCGACCTCTCCGTGGCGGACACCGACGGCGACGGGTACGCGGACGTGGCGGTCGGCGCCCCAGGCGAGGACATCGGTACGGTCGCCGACGCGGGCGCCGTGTGGGTGCTGCGGGGTGCGGCCGGCGGACTGACCGCCACCCGCGCCGCCTCATGGGACCAGGACTCGGCGAACGTGCCGGGCGCGCCCGAGAAGGGCGACCGCTGGGGCGGTCAGGTGCGGCTGACCGATCCCGACAAGGACGGGCGGTTCGGCCTGCTGTCCGCCGCGCCCGGAGAGAACGCCGGCAACGGCGTCGCCTGGGTGTTCTCTGCCGGTACGGGCGGCGTGACGGCCTCCGGCTCGTGGACGTTCGACGCCCGGCCGTTCGGCGGCCCGGAGACGGGCGCCGGATACGGGGCCACGATCGACGAGTAGCGACACCCGGCGGAGCCGACCGGGGCGTGCCCGACGGGCCTGTCCCGGGACCCGTCCAACCCGGTGCGCGATGCCACTATGAACCTTTCATCCCGCGCGCTACCCTCCGCCGCATGATTTCCACGGTGGTCTGGGGTACCGGCAATGTCGGCCGCGCGGCCATCCGCGCGGTCGAGTCCCATCCGGCCCTGAAACTCGCGCACGTACTCGTCCACGACCCCGGCAAGGTGGGCCGCGACGCCGGCGCCCTCGCCGGCCTCGACCGCGATCTGGGCGTCGCCGCGACCGACGACATCGACGCGGTGCTGGCCACCGCTCCCCGGGCCGTCGTCTACGCGGCCTCCGGCGACATCCGCCCCGACGAGGCGCTGGCCGACATCACCAGGGCGGTGGCCGGGGGAGCCGTCGTCGTCACCCCGGCGCTGTACGCGCTCTACGACCAGCGCGGTGCCCCGCCCGAACTGCGTGAACCGGTGCTCGCCGCCGTCGCCGGCGGTGGCGGATCACTCTTCGTCTCCGGCGTCGATCCCGGCTGGGGCAATGACGTACTGCCCCTGCTGATCAGCGGACTCGGCACCACGGTGGACGTGATCCGCTGCCAGGAGATCTTCGACTACTCCACCTACGACCAGCCCGATTCCGTCCGCCACCTGATCGGCATGGGTCATCCCATGGAGTACGAGCCGCTCATGCTCGCGTCCTCCGTGCCGACCATGGTGTGGGGCGGGCAGATACGCCTGATGGCCAGGGCCCTGGGCGTGGAGCTCGACGACATCCGCGAGACCATGGCCCGGCGGCCGCTCGAAACCACCGTCACGACCAGGACCATGGGCGAGTTCGCGGCCGGCACCCAGGGCGCGGTCCGCTTCGAGGTCCAGGGCATCGTCGAGGGCGAGCCCCGCATCGTCATCGAGCACATCACCCGCATCCATCCGTCGTGCGCCCCGGACTGGCCGTCGCCGCCGGACGGTGCCGGCGCCCACCGGGTGATCATCGAGGGGCGCCCGCGCATCGAGGTCACCGTCGAGGCCACGGACGAGGGCGAGAACCGGTCCGCGGGCGGCAACGCCACCGCGGTCGGCCGGCTGGTGAACGCCATCGACTGGCTGGTGGAAGCGGACCCCGGACTCTACGACGCCCTCGACGTACCCCTGCGTCCCGCAGCCGGCCGACTCGGAAGGAAGCAGCCATGATCATCGACATCCCCGAGGGCCAGGAACCGATCGGCTACGTATGGGGCGACATGGTCCCCGGCATCGGCATGGCCGCCGCGAACTTCTCGCTGTCGGTGTACCAGCACACGACGCTCGGGCTCCGCGAGTTCGAGGCGGCGAGGCTGCGCATCGCGCAGATCAACGGCTGCCTCTTCTGCCTGGACTGGCGCACCGAGCGCGACGGCCGGAAGGTCGAGGAGGAGTTCGCCGGTGCGGTGAGCGACTGGCGCGGCACCGATGCCTTCGACGACCGGACCCGGCTGGCGGCCGAGTACGCCGAGCGGTACGCCCTGGACCATCACGGCCTGGACGACGCGTTCTGGACCCGGATGACCGCGCACTACAGCCAGCACGAGATCGTCGAACTGAGCATGAGCATCGGCTCATGGCTTGCGTTCGGCCGGCTCAACCATGTGCTGGGTCTCGACGCCGTGTGCGTGCTGCCGGGGCACTGAACGGGCATTCCGCGGGGCAGGCCCGGCAGCGCGCGTGTCCAGTAGGAGGCCTGCCCGTCGCCTCCTACTGGAAGTCCCGCCCGTTCTGACCCGCTGTCACAGGTCCGTGGCGATGATCTTCTCGATGTTCCGTTCGGCGAGCGCCGTGATGGTGACGAACGGATTGACGCTGGTGTTGCCGGGGATCAGCGAGCCGTCGATGACGTACAGGCCCGTGTAGCCGTGCAGACGGCCGTAGTTGTCGGTGGCCCTGTCGAGGACCGCGCCGCCGAGCGGGTGGTAGGTGAGGTGGTCGCCCCAGATCTTGTAGACGCCGAAGAGGTCGGTCCGGTAGATCGTCCCCTCCCTGGCGTTGATCTTGTCGAAGATCGTCTTCGCCATGTCGATGGAGGGCTGCTTCCAGGCGGTCTGCCAGTTCAGGTCGACCTTGCCCGTGGCGGCGTTCCAGGAGAACTGGGCGCGGTTCGGGTTCTTCGTGATCGACAGATAGAACGAGGCGAACGTCTCGATCCCGGTCGGCAGCGGTGCGACCTCGGCGAACGCGCCCCCGGCGGCCCAGTTGTCGATGCCGCCGCACGGAATGCTCGACTGGACCGCGCCGGTCGCGTCCCACACGTGATTGGCGCGGCCGCACATGACGTTGCCGTTGTCGCCCCAGCCCTTGCCGATCTCGTCGTTCAGACCGGACAGCGCTCCCGTGGCCTTCAGCCGGGTCAGCAGCTTGCTCGTGCCGACACTGCCCGCGGCGAAGAACACCTTGTCCGCGATGACCGTCTTGGTGGTCGCGACGCTCCCGTCGGTGCGGAGTTCGTCGATGACGGCCGTATAGCCGCCGCCCGACGCCGGAGCGACCGAAGTCACCTGGTGCAGCGGCGAGATGGTGACGTTGCCCGTCGCCGTGGCCTGGGCGAGGTAGGTCTTCTGCAGTGACTTCTTGCCGTAGTTGTTGCCGTAGAGGATCTCACCGTCCAGGGCCGACTTCGGTACCGTGCCCGCCGCCTCCTGTTCCATGTAGTCCCAGTCGTACACATCGGGCACGAAGACGAACGGGAAACCGGAGCGCTGGGCGTGCTTGCGGCCGACCCGGGCGTACTGGTAGCAGTCCACGCTGTCGAACCATGCCGGGTCGACGGTGCCGACCCCCAGCCCGGCGTTGGCGCGCGGGTAGTAGGTGGAGTACATCTCGTCGGCGTTGACGGACGGGAGTACGGCACCGAAGTTCTCGCGTCTGGGCGTCACCGCCATGCCGCCGTTGACCAGGGACCCGCCACCGACGCCGCGTCCCTGGTACACCGTGATGCCGCTGAAGTCCTCGGCGTCCAGGATGCCGGTGTAGCGGGGGATCGCCCTGTCGATGGGGAACCCGAGGAAGTTGCTGAGGGGCTGCTTGCTCTTCGTGCGCAGCCAGTACGAACGGCCGTCGGGCTTTGTCGTGTTGGCGAAGATCTTGCCGTCCGCCCCCGGAGTGTCCCAGGCCATTCCCATCTCGACCATGTGGACGTGGACCCCTGCGCGCGCGAGCCGCAGGGCCGCGACGGAACCTCCGTACCCGGTGCCGATCACCAGAACGGGGACATGGTCCCCGCTGCCGATCACGGCGGCTGCGCCGGTGGTACGTGCCTGGGCGGCGGTGGCGTGACCGGAGAGCGCGGCGGCCCCCAGTATGAAACCTGTTCTAGCCATGAACCTGCGACGTGAGACACCGCTCGATCCCTTGTGGGGTAAGCTCGAATCCGTCATGTGACGTTCCTCACTCTCGATCGAATGGGAACGAGTTCTACTGGCCGTGGCGTGAGAAGTCACTACATACCTATGGGTAATTTGCCCGGCCCCCGGCCGTCTGCCGCCGACGGGGATGGGGTGTCGCCCCGGCGTGCGGCGCCGGGGTATCGCATGGATGCTGGGAGGGCCAGCGTTCCATGAGGAGGAAGTCATGAGCATGCTCGACAAGATCAAGGACCTGATCAAGGGGCATCCTGACCAGGCCCGCAAGGGAGTCGAGAAGGGTGGCGACTTCGTCGACAAGAAGACGGGCGACAAGTACAGCGGCCAGGTCGATTCCGCCCAGCAGAAGCTCAATGACCAGCTCGGTGACCGCCGGCCGCCCTCCGACGGGCGATAGCGCGCCGCACCCTTTGCCCGGCCACTCGCGCAGGACCTCCACCCGTTCGGGCGGAGGGCCTGCGCGTCGATCGGGGAGTGGTGATGTGACGAAAGTGCGGCAGCGGCCGTACGAAGGAGCGGCAGCCGCCGTCCTCACGGTGACTGCCGCTCCTCATGTCGCCACGCGGTGGCGCCGGGGTGCCGAGAGAGCTCAGTTGTGGCCGAACTTCCGTTCGCGCTTGTGGGAGACCTGCTCGGAGATCGCCTTCACCGCGTCGGGCGCGGGTGCCGCGCTCGTCTGCTCCTTGGCCTCCGTGGTCGCGGAGTGCTCGTGACCTCCGCTGCGGGCGCCGCGGTTCTGCCGGCTCTGCTTCTTGCCCATGATCGTGCCTCCTGTGCGGATGTCGGACGATGGGCCGACTTCAGAGTTGCATACAAGTACGAAGGGTGCATTTCGGCCACCGTCTCGCACGCTCCGAAGTGCGCGGCACGGCGGCCGGGGAGCATGCTGACTGTGTGACCTGGTACGGCGCGGTCCGGCGTAAGCCGCTCAGTGAGGGTGGCGGTGTGTCCGGGAGATTCGGGACCGGCCGGGCGCCGGACGAACTGTCGCTGGCGCTCGCCCAGGCTGTCGTGAACGCGATCGAATCCACCGGTGGACAAGCCGGCGGCGTCTACCTGCGCTCCCCCACCCCCGGTCTCCTGCGGCTCGCGGTGCTGGCAGGACTGCCCGGGCCGCTGTTCCGCCCCTGGTGGCGGATGCATGTGAACCGGCCGTTCCCGGTCGCCGAGGCGTTCCGGTCCGGCCAGGCCGTGCACCTCGCCGACGCGGAGGAGGCGATGCGCCGCTTCCCGCAGCTGATGGCGGGACTGCCGTTCCCCTTCGGCTCCCTGTACATGCCGGTCGTGAGCGGCGGCAAGCCGGTCGGGGTCCTGGTCGTGCTGCGCGCGGCGACCCCCGACAAGCCGGTGGAGACCGCCGACCTGCGCAGGCTGCGGAGCACCGCCGAAGGGCTCGGCTCCGCGCTGGCCGGCCTGCAGTCCGCGGGGACGGCGGTGGATTGGGACGAGGAGCCGCTTCCCGTACAGCTTCCGGCGGGCAGTTCACCCCCCGTACGGATCGGCCGCTTCGACTGGGACCTCGACAGCGGAGCGGTCGAGGCGGACGACGAGCTGTGCGCCATCCTCGGCACCGAGCAGGAGGCGTTCCCCGGAACCATCGACGCGCTGGCGGCACGGCTGGCACCGGAGGACGTGTACGGGCTGTGGGCCCTGGCCCGCCGGGCGGCGGCCTCGGGCGGACCGGTCGTCCGCCGCATGCGGCTGCGCGGTCCCGACGGACGCTCGCATCTGCTGGAGGTCTCCGGCCGCCGGGACAAGGGCGGGGTCACCGGCGCGGCCCCCCACCTGACCGGCTTCCTGGTGGACCTGGGCATCGGCCCGGTCGTCGCCGAGGCTGCCGACCGGCTGCCGCGCGGCATCTTCTCCCTCGACCGCTTCGCCCGGATCACCTACATCAACGGCCTGGCCGAGGAGATCCTCGGCAGTCCCCGGTCGGAGCTGGTCGGACGGGTGCTCTGGGAGGCCCTGCCGTGGTTCGCGAACCCCGCCTACGAGGACCACTACCGCGCCGCGATGCTCTCCGACGCCCCGGTCCACTTCCTGGCCCGGCGAACCCCTCCGCCCTGGCTCTCCGTTTCCCTGTATCCCGGTCATGACGGCCTGACCGCCGTGCTCACCCCCACCGAGCAGCCCATCTACGCGCCGGGGTCCGTCGTCTCGCCCGGGCTGGGCCTCGGCTCGCCGGCCGACCGCTCCGCCGCGCTCTACCGGCCGGTCGCGCTGGCCATCGCCCTCACCGAGGCCGTCACCGCCCGGCAGGTGTCCGCCGTCGTCACCGAGGAACTGCTCCCCGCCTTCGGCGGCCGCCAGCTGGCGATCTACCTGCTGAAGGAGAACCACCTCTACCTGGAGTGGGAGACCGGCTTCCCCCACGGCTTCCTGGACCGGTTCGACGGCGTAGCCCTGGACGCCCGCATTCCCGGCGTGGAGACACTGACCACCGGGCGCCCCATCTTCTTCGAATCCATGCAGCGACTGGCCGCCGCGTACCCCGGAATCCCCATGGAGACCGATGTCGGCGCGCGGGCCTTCCTGCCCCTGATCGCCTCCGGACGGCACGTCGGCTCCTGCATCCTCGGCTTCGACCAGCCGCGCGGCTTCAGCCCGGAGGAGCGCACGGTCCTGACGGCCCTCGCCGGCCTCATCGGGCAGGCACTTCAACGAGCCCAGCGGTACGACACCGAGGCCGCCCTGGCCCGCGGACTGCAGGACGTCCTGCTTCCGCACGGGCTGCCCGTCGTCGTGGAGGGCGTCGACACCGCCGGCCGCTACCTCGCCGGCACCCAGGGCATGGACGTCGGCGGCGACTGGTACGACGTCATCGAGACCGGCGGGAAGCTCGCCCTGGTCATCGGGGACGTACAGGGACATGGTGTCGCGGCCGCGGCGACCATGGGCCAACTGCGCAGCGCAGTGCGGGCCTTCGCGCTCAGCGGACACGATCCGCAGGAGGTGGTGAGCGGCACCAACCGGCTGCTCATCGATCTCGATCCCGGTCAGTTCGCGAGCTGTTGCTACATCGTCCTGGACCCGGCCACCGGCCTCACACTTGCCGTGCGGGCCGGTCATCCGCAGCCCGTCCTGCGCCGCCCCGACGGCACGGCCGAGGTCATGGACCTGCCGGGCGGCATCGTGCTCGGTATCGACGCCGAAGCGTCCTACCCCGTCACCGAACTGCACCTCGCCCCTGGAGCGATGCTCGCGCTGTACACCGACGGCATGGTCGAGGAGTCGGGTACGGACATCGACGTGGGCGTCGAGCGGCTGCGCAGCACGATCGCCGGATTCGGCCCGGCCTCCCTGGCCGAAACGGCGGACCACGTGATCGGCCGGGCCAGGCAGGCCGCGGACCGCCCCGACGACATCGCCCTGCTTCTTGCCGCCCGGTGGGCCACCCCTGACGACGGTGCCCTTACCAACCCCTGAGGGCGACGGCGCCCGCCCGGCGGACGACTTGCGAACTCCTTGACCGGCCCGGAACGACGAATTCCGGAGTCGGATCCCCAGGTGGATCCGCCTGGAAGCGCGCCCCTGCGCTCGCAGTGGACGCGGGATCGGTGAACGGGTGCCCAAGGTTCGACGAGTTCGTCCGCGCCAGTGCCAACTCCGTTAAGGGGGGAGCGGTCCGCGTGATTGGCTTCCCTGTACAGCTATTGCGGTCACGGGGTACGACGCCGGCTGTTGCGGCACCTTCGGGTAATGGCGGGCTCGGCGCTCAGGTTCCAGAGCGTGGTTACGCCGTCGTCGGCGGTGGCGGCCAGGGCGTGACCGTCCGGGCGCATCCGTGGCGGGACGGGTGGCTCAGGCGTGGTCGGCGGCCGGCTCCGCCCCGGCCGCTGCGCCCACGGCCGGTTCGGGCCCGGGTCTGCCGGGCAGCAGCAGACCCGCGACGAAGACCACGACGGCCGCGGCGACCGGCCACCAGAAGGCATGGGCGAAGGTGTCTGCGGTGGGAGTCGTGTACGAGCCGCCGCCCTGCAGGATCAGCGCCACCACCGCGATGCCGAGCGAGGCACCGATCTGGTTGAGGATGAACACCGCGCCGGTGGCCCCCGCGACCGCGTCGCCCGGCACCGTCCTGTAGACCGAGCCCATCGTGGGCGCGCCCACCAGGCCCATGCCGAAGCCGGCGGCGAACTGCGCCGCGGTCAGCGCGACCTGTGAGGTGCCGGGGCCGGACCCGGTGAAGACCAGGGCGCCGGCCCCGATGAGAAGGGCCCCGGCGGGCACCAGCCGGCGTGCCCCGGCCCTGTCCGCGAGGTTGCCCGCGACCGGCATGCCGATCAGGGTGCCGAGGCCCAGCGGGGCGAGCAGCAGACCGGATTCGAGGACGCTGTGGCCGTGCACCTGCTGGTAGTACAGCGGCAGCAGGAAGAGCAGCGAGAAGAGACCGCCGCCGAGCAGGAACATCGTGGTCACGCCGGCGCTGAAGCCCTTGCTGCTGAACAGCCGCAGATCGAGCAGCGGGGTGACGGTGGTGCGCAGCGCGTGCACGGCGTACGCGGCGAACAGGGCGACGCCGACGGCCAGCCCGGTGATCACCTCGGTACTGCCGAAACCGTCGCTGCCTGCCCGGGACAGGGCGAAGACGATCGCGGCGAAGCCTGGGGAGAGCAGGGCGCCACCCAGGGCGTCGAACGGGACGGGGTCGCCGCTCGGCGGTGGGTCGGCCGGCAGCACCCGGATCGCCAGCACGATCGCGGCGAGCGCGAAGGGGATGTTGACCAGGAACATCCACTCCCAGGAGAAGTTGTCCAGCAGCAGGCCTCCGATGAGGGGGCCGAGCACCGGGCCCAGCGTGATCGGTACGGAGACCAGGCCCATGACCCGGCCGACCCTGGCGGGTCCCGCGGCGCCTGCGACGACGGTCATCATGATCGGGTCGACCATGCCGCCGCCGAATCCCTGGACGACGCGGAAGGCGATCAGGCTCTCCGTGTTCGGGGCGAAGGCGCACAGCGTCGAGCCGATCAGGAAGACCGACAGGCCCACCAGCCACATGCGCTTGGCGCCGAAACGGACCACTGCCCAGCCGGCCGGCGGAATCGCCAGGGCGACCGCGAGCAGATAGCCGGTGGTGACCCACTCGATGGTGGCCAGGGTCGCGTGGAACTCGCCGCCCAGCGTGCTGATTCCGACGTTGACGATCGTCGCGTCCAGGTAGGACATCATCCCGCCGAGCACCATGACGCCGACGAGCGTGAGCAGGGCGGCGTCGAGCCGGGCAGGCTCGCCCCCCGCCGCTTTTGTTACAGCCACGGCAGCTCCCTTTGACTGGTCAATCCATAAGGTTTTACTGGGTAGTTAAATTAGGTGGCTGGCACGGTAGCATGGGCGCATGAGCGTTGGCGAGAACGAACAGACGGCCGGCGGGCCGGCGGGCCGAGGGCGACTGGACAAGCGCCGGGCGATCGTGGAGGCCGCCCTGCGGGTCTTCGCGCAGGTCGGATACGCACAGGCGAGCCTGGACGTGATCGCGGCCGAGGCCGGGGTGTCCAAACCGACGATCTACAACCACCTGGGGTCGAAGGAGAAGCTGTTCCGGTATGTGATGACGGAGACCGCCGCCCGCGCCAACGCCAAGACCCTCGATGTCCTCACCGCTTTCCCGACCGGCCCGGACGCACTGCGCGAGGGTCTCGAGGACCTCGCCACGAAGCTCGTCGACTGCTACTGCGACGAGCAGTCCGAGTCCGTGCGCCGGCTGCTGTACGCGGAGTCCGTGCGCTTCCCCGACCTCTTCGACGCGGTGCGGGCCAGTGGGCCCAATCAGTTCACCGAGGCGCTCGCGGGCCGGCTCGCGCGCCTGGCCAACGCCGGCCACCTGCGGGTCGAGGACCCGGTCAGGGCAGCCAACCAGTTCATCGCACTGGTCTACGAGGAGCTGCCGGGGATGAGCGCACTGGGCACCCGGCCGCTCGACCCGGTGGACGTGGCGGAGGTGGTCACCGCCGGAGTCGACACCTTTCTGCGCGCCTTCGGCACGGAGCGGTCCGCCGGTGCCACCCCTGGGCGGGCGGCGCAGGCGCGCACCGGTGACGTCGGCGTCTGAGCCGCCCGTACAGGCCGCGGAAGAACGGCGGCGGGGTGGCGGGGCCCGGCGAGTACGCCGTACCCCGGGCTCCGCCGGTGCGTGCTGTGCCGGGGGTTGCGGTCAGCGGCGTCGGGCGTCCGGAGCGGGGACGAGACGCACCGCGGTGTTCAGGACATGGTCGATCACATCGCGCGAGGGCTTGTCCGTGAGGTTGGTGAGCAGTCGGGCCAGGGTGTTGAGCAGGAACGGGGAGCCCATCACGTAGCGGTTGAGTACGGGCTGGAAGCCCGAGCGGCTGAAGACCAGGTCGGCTGCCGTGTTGCCGAGCCGGTAGTAGCTGCCCCAGCGGCGGTTCATCTCGACCGGGTAGTGGTGGAGCGCCCTCTCCCGCCGCGGGCCGGCCGGCAGGGCCAGTGCGAGCGCCGTCGCCTCGGCCGCCACCTCTCCCGCCTCCAGCGCCTGGCCGATGCCCTCGCCGTTCCAGGGGCTGATCATGCCCCCTGAGTCGCCGACCAGGAGAAGCCCTCTGGTGTACAGCGGGTGACGGTTGAAGCCCAGCGGCAGCGCGGCGCTGCGGACGGGCCCCTCGGCGTTCTCCTCGCGCAGCCCCCACTCCTGCGGCGTCCGGGCCAGCCACCGGTCCAGGGTGGCCCGCAGGTCGGCCTTGCCGTGGCGGCGGTGGGGGATCGCGCCGAGTCCCACGTTGACCCGGCCGTCACCCATCGGGAAGATCCAGCCGTACCCCGGCAGATAGTGGTCGCTTCGGGGAAAGCGGAGGTCGGCCCAGAGCTCCAGGAACTCCTCCCGGGAACGCTCGGGACTGCGGTAGTAGCGACGGGCAGCCGTGGCGATCTGCCGCTTCGTGTCCCGCTGCAGCCCCATCGCCAGTGCGAGCCTCGCGGACGCGCCGTCGGCGGCGATGACGACCGGAGCGCGGTGCACCACGGGCTCCGCCGTTCCCGACAGCGCGGTGACACCGATGACCCGGCCGGTCCGGTCGGTCACCGGCTCCGTCACCTTCACGCCGGTGCGCAGCCGGGCCCCGGCAGCGACCGCGTGCCGGGCCAGGATGTCGTCGAAATCGTGCCGGCTGCGGGTGAGGCCGAAGTCCGGGTAGCCGCCCAGCGCGGGCCAGTCGATCTCCACCTGCCGGTCCCCGGTCACCCAGCGCATCCCGCGTGACCGCGTCCAGCCGGAGGCCTTGATGTCGACGCCCATCCGGATGAGCTGGTGCACCGCGCGCGGGGTGAGGCCGTCGCCGCACACCTTCTCCCGGGGGAACGCGGACTTCTCCAGCAGCAGCACATCGACGCCCGCCCTGGCGAGATGGAAGGCGGCGGACGAACCGGCCGGCCCCGCACCCACCACGATCACCTCCGCCTCCTCGGCCGGGCCGGGGGCGGAGTGCTCATCGGGGGTGGACCGGTCTGCGTGCGCTTCCCGCATGGGAACCCTCTCCTGGTACGGCCTGCGCCGCCCGCGGACGGCGACCTGTACACCGACATCCTGCCGGTTCGCGCCGCTCCGCGGCAGGGGCGGTCGACACGTCGTCACCTGCGCCGGAACGCGCCGGGAACGCGCCCCGGACACGCCTCGGGGCCGCACGGAGTGCGGCCCCGAGGGCAACGGCTGAGCGGTGAATCAGTACGGCAGCGGGCGCCCGGAGGGCGTGCGCAGGTCCAGCGGCGGCGACGGCCGGGACGGAAGCTGGGGACGTCGGACGATCCTGATGCGGCCCACTGACACCACCTCCTGTCGGTAATCCGTCATATGCCCTGGCGGTGCGCCGTTCACACGTCCGGCGGACGTTCGGCGGTCTTGGGCCCAGCCGGCCCCGAACAGGCGGGTCCGCCAAATCGTGTTAAACCTGAATATGTGGGTGGTACAGGTCGGTTCCGGACGCGGTTTCACCACTCCGCCCGGCAGCCGCATCGGCACGATGACGGACGCCCGGGCGGTGACGAGCCTGCGCCTTCCGGCCCGAATCCCGGGCGGTCCTCACCGGGCCGTCGGCTGCGCTCCTTCTTCAGGGTCCACACCGTCGCCGGCCAGGTCTTCTTCCTCATGCTGGGAATCGTGACGCTGCTCGTCGTGGCAGCCGTCGTCGCCCTGGTGGTGCTGGGCAGACGCGACTCGATGAACGTGGCCCGGGCCCGGTCGCTGAGTGTCGCGGAGACCTTCGCGCACGCGCCCGGCATCGCGGCGGCCCTGGACAGCAAGGACCCGACCACCCTCCTGCAGCCCCGCGCCGAGGAGATCCGGCAGAGCACCGGAGTGGAGTACGTCGTCGTGGCCGGCGCCAACGGCATCCGTTACACCCACCCCGACATCGCACTGATCGGGAAGCACATCCTCGGCCCGTACAAGGAGGCCCTGGAGGGCAAGCCCATCACCCGTACGATCACCGGCAGCCGCGGACTCGCGGTCAATTCGGTGGTGCCCGTCCAGCGGCCCGACGGCACGGCCGCAGGGCTGGTCTCCGTCGGCATCAAGGTCGAAACCGTGAACAAGCTGGCCTATCCGAGCATCCCGCTCGCCCTGGGCGCCGCGGTGGCCGCACTCGCCCTCACGGCGGGCGGCGCGGCTCTGGTGAGCCGCCGCCTGGGCCGCCAGACGCGCGGCCTCGGCCCGGCCGAGATGACCCGGATGTACGAACACCACGACGCGGTGCTGCACGCGGTCCGCGAGGGCGTCCTCATCATCGGCGGCGACGGCCGGCTGGTCCTGGCCAACGACGAGGCCCGCCGGCTCCTGGAACTGCCCACCGACGCCGAGGGCCGAGCCGTGACGGACCTGGGGCTGGACCCCCGTACGGCGGAGCTGCTGTCCTCCGGGCGGGGTGCCACGGACGAGGTGCGGACCGCCGGGAACCGGCTGCTGGCCGTCAACCTCCGCCCCACGGGCGAGCGCGGCGGCCCGCCCGGCATGGTCGCCACCCTCCGGGATGCCACGGAGCTCCAGGCCGTGATGGGCCGGGCGGAGACCGTGCGCGAGCGGCTGCTGCTCCTGTACCGGGCGGGGGCCCACCTGGGGACGACACTCGACGTCACCACGACGGCGCAGGAGTTGGCGGAGGTCGCCGCGCCCGGATTCGCCGACTGCGTGACGGTCGACCTCGCCGACTCCGTACTGCGCGGAGAGGAACCGGAGCCCCCCTCCGGAGACGTGATGGACATGCGCCGCACGGCCGTGAGCGGCGTCGGCCCGGACCATCCGCTCTACCCGCTGGGCCGTGTCATCGGCTTCGTGCCCACCAGTGCCGAAGGCATCGGCAGCAGCAGTGGACACACCTGGCTGGTGCCGGACCTGACCGCGTCCCAGCAGTGGCGCCTGCCCGACCCGGAACAGGCCGAGCGGATCCTGGCGTACGGATTCCACTCGCTGCTCTCCGTGCCACTGCACGCGCGCGGCGTCATCCTCGGGATGGCCAACTTCTGGCGCGCGCAGAACGAGGCCCCCTTCGACGCCGAGGACCTGTCCTTCGCCGAGGAGCTGGTGGCCCGGGCGGCGGTCAGCGTCGACAACGCCCGGCGCTACACCCGTGAGCACGAGATGGCGGTGACCCTGCAGCGCAGCCTGCTCCCCAGCGGTGTGCCCGAGCAGAACGCCCTGGACGTCGCCTACCGCTATCTGCCGGCGCAGGCGGGGGTGGGCGGGGACTGGTTCGACGTGATCCCGTTGTCCGGCGCCCGGGTCGCGCTCGTTGTCGGCGACGTGGTCGGGCACGGTCTGCACGCCGCGGCCACCATGGGCCGGCTGCGCACCACGGTGCACAACTTCTCCACGCTGGACCTGCCGCCCGACGAGCTCCTCGGCTACCTCGACGAACTCGTCCTCAGAATGGACCAGGAGGAGGGGACGGGCAGCGGGGCGATCACCGGGGCCACCTGTCTGTACGCGATCTACGACGCGGTCTCCGGGCGGGTCTGTGTCGCCAGGGCCGGTCACCCCGGGCCCGCCCTCGTCCTGCCGGACGGCACCGTGGAGTTCCCCGAGATCCCGGCCGGTCTGCCGCTCGGGATCGGCGGCATGCCCTTCGAGGCGACCGAGCTGGAGGTGCCCGAGGGCAGCCGTCTGGTGCTGTACACGGACGGCTTGGTGGAGCGTCGCGACCGGGACGTCGACGAGGGTGTGGAGCAGCTGCGGAACGCACTGGAAGGCCGCGACCGCACACCGGAGGAGACCTGCGACGACGTGCTGGAGGCCCTGCTGCCCACCCGCCCGGGCGACGACGTCGCCCTGCTCGTCGCGCGCACCCGCACCCTGGACCCGGCACGCCGCGTCGAGTGGCAGGTGGACCCGGATCCCTCGGCCGTCGGCGGTGTCCGCAAGGAGGCCATGCGCTGGCTCGCCGAGCAGGGCCTCGACGAGGAGGGCTTCGTCACGGAACTGATCCTGAGCGAGCTCGTCACCAACGCGATCCGGTACGGCTCCGAGCCGATCAGTGTGCGGC
The DNA here is from genome assembly GCF_040295435.1 of Streptomyces sp. NPDC002809. Taxonomy (NCBI): domain Bacteria; kingdom Bacillati; phylum Actinomycetota; class Actinomycetes; order Kitasatosporales; family Streptomycetaceae; genus Streptomyces; species Streptomyces sp. NPDC002809. The sequence continues at coordinate 429 of NZ_JBEOVJ010000068.1, read as the reverse complement.
TGCTGTACGACCGGGCCCTGATCTGCGAGGTGTCGGACTGCAGCAGCACCTCCCCGCACCTGCGCTATGCCGCGACGACGGACGAGGGCGGACGTGGCCTGTTCCTGGTCGCCCAGTTCGCCGAGCGCTGGGGCACCCGCTACACCGAGCGCGGCAAGGTCATCTGGTCCGAGCAGGCGCTCGACGGGCCGCCGTCCGAGTAGTCGCACGCACGACGGGCCGGGGCCCGGCAGCAACTGCCGGGCCCCGACGTGTTCGTTCGCTTCACGCGATGCGTCAGGGGAACGACACCACGTTCGACGGGACGGTGGACGTACCGGACGTGGGGGATCCGGTGTTGTTGATGACGTGTTCGTACTGGCCCTGGCCGCCGAGTGAGACGACGAGCAGGTCGTGGAACTTCACGCCGGGCTTCACCGGTGCTTCGAA
>NZ_JBEOVJ010000067.1:0-46629 GCF_040295435.1 Streptomyces sp. NPDC002809 | reverse complement strand
GCGCGCCCCCCCCCCCCCCCGCCCGCCCCCCCCCCCCCCGCCCCGCGCCCCCCCCCCCCTCGGGGGGGGGGGCCCCCGCGTCGTTGTGCGGCAGGGCGTGCCGCCAAGTGTCCCGCAGTGCGTGCGACAGGCGTGCCGCAGTCGGCCGGGTCAGTCAGGGGCCGGGCCGGACGCCGGGGTCAGCCGGCCCGGGGGACCAGACGGCCCGGACCGCGCCCCAGTTCACTGCCGAGCTTCTTCTGAAGCTTCTTGTCCGTCGGTGTCAGCTTCTGCGGGCCACCGAGGGGTGGCACCCCCTCGACCCTCTGCCCGGGGGACCGAGGAGTCTCGTACCGCGTCGGCGCCGTTGCCAGGGTGATCAGCGTCAGCCCGATCAGCAGCACGGTGAACGCGATGGCCGCCCTGGTCCACAGCTGTGCCTTGCGCTCGCTGCCCGTGCGGATCAGGTCCGGAACGGGCAGCGAGGACGCCGGCTGGGCGAGGGCGAGGGCGCCGAGGTGTTCGTGCAGCAGCGCGGACTGCTCGTCCGGTGTCGAGGGCTCGGCCAGCTCGGGCAGCTGCTCGGCGACCGCGGCCCGGGCGTTCACCAGCCGGCCGGCCGCCGCCGGGGTGCTCGCCTCGGTCTCGGCCGCGGTCTCCGGCAGCCCCAGGCCGACCCCGTCGTGCAGGAGCAGGGTGCGGCGGTACGAGGGCGGCAAGGACAGCAGCGCGTCGAGCAGGGCGCGCGGGCCGGGTGCCTCGGGCGGCGGGTCCGGGTGGCGGTGCTCGCGGCGCAGCCGGTGCCACGGCGACATCGCGTACTCGTAGGCGGCCGCCCGCACCCAGCCCACCGGGTCGCGGTCCACGGCGACCTCCGGCCAGCGCTGCCAGGCCTGCTCGAAGGCCTTGCCGACGGCCTCACGGGAGAGGGCGCGGCGGCCGGTCAGCAGATAGGTCTGGCGGAAGAGCGCGGCGGCCGTGTGCCGGTACAGCGCGTCGAACGCCTCGGCGGGCGAGGGTCCGGCCCCGTCGCCCCCTCGGGTTCCCTCGGCCGCCTCGACCGTTTCGGCTGCACGGGGCGCCTCGGGTGCGGTGGTGCCGGGCTCGATCGGGTCCATGGCGTCGCTCCCGGTGGCTTCGACGGGGATCGGCGGACGGGTGCTCGGGGACGGCGTCGCGGTCGGCTCGGCGGCCTTCGGAGCCGAAGGGCCGGCTGATTCCGGGGCCGAGGGGCCGGCCGGTTCCGGAGTCGAAGGCCCGGCAGGTTCCGGAGCCGAAGGGCCGGCTGTTTCCGGGGCCGAGGGGCGGGCTGTCCTGGGGGCCGAAGGTCCGGCCGCCGTCTCCGGCACCCCGCCCACAGCAGCCTGAGACGGCTCACCCGCAGGCGCCTGAGACGGCTCACCCGCAGCCGCCCGCGAGGCCCCGCCCGCGGCAGGCCTCGACGCTCGGCCCTCAGCCGCCATCGCGACCGCGGCCGACCGGGCCTGTCGCGCGGTGGTGGCCCTCGGCCGGTTGTTCGGAGTAGCCGGCTTGACGGTGGAGGGGCGTGAGGTGGGCCGCGTACTGCCGGTTCCGATCAGCCGCGCGTACACCTCGCGCTTGCGTCCGCGCGGGCTGGTGCGGCCGGTCTCCCAGGCCCGGACCGTGGCCCGGGTGACGCCCACGGCAGCCGCGACCTGCTCCTCACTCAGTGACTTCGCCTCCCGCAGCCTGCGTCGCTCCTTGGGCGAGGGGAGCGGATGGGCGGCGGCCGCGCCGGTCGTGCTCTGCGTCATGAGGGCTCCCCGCCCGGCCTGCGCTGGGTCAAAAAGTACATAAACGTATATTGAGCGACACAACGGCCGTTCGCCCGTTACACGGAATAAGCGCGTGTCGTTGGGAGCATTGCGGCGTGACCCAAATGACCGAACGCGGCCCGTTGTTGTCGGCAGAGCACGGACGGTCCGCCGTGCAGGCCCGGGCGCTGTTGCGCGGGGCCGTCGCGGCAGGGCTGGGGCTGGGCTCCGTCGCCGTGCTCGTCGTGGTGCTCTGGATCAGTTCCCCGGCACCCGACAGCGGCCCGGGTGAGGCCGTCCACGCGGCGGCGGGGCTCTGGCTGCTCGCGCACGGCGCCGAACTGATCAGGACCGACACCCTGACCGGGGCTCCGGCCCCCGTCGGCGTCGTTCCGCTGCTCCTCACCGCCCTGCCGGTCTGGCTGGTGCACCGGGCTGCCAGGGACGTGCTGGAGCCCGAGGAGGGGCGCGGAGCTCCCTCGGCCGGGGGCACGATCGCCCTGGTCGCGGGGGGATACCTGCTGGTCGGGGCTGCTGTCGCGCTCTACGCCCGGGGTTCTTCGCTGTCCGCCCGGCCGCTGTCCCTGCTGTTCCCGTCGGTCCTCGTGGTGGCGGGCGCGGCGGCCGCCGGGGTGTGGACGGCCTCCGGGCGCCCGCTCGGGCCGCCGCCCTCGTGGGCGCCGGTGTGGCTGCACGAGGCGATGGCGCGCTCCCGGTTCGCGCGGCGCGCGGAGGCGGTGGGCCGGTCCGCGACGGCCGGTGTGGCGGTCCTGCTGGGCGGGGGCGCGCTGGTGGCCGGGGCGGCGCTGGTGTGGCACGCGGAACCGGTCCAGGAGTCGTTCCTGCGGCTCTCCGGCGACTGGGGCGGGCGCTTCGCGGTGCTCCTGCTGGCGCTGGCGCTGGTGCCGAACGCCGCGGTGTGGGGTGCCGCGTACGGGCTCGGCCCCGGCTTCGCGCTCGGTACGGCGTCCACGGCCACCCCGATCGCCTTCGAGGGGCACCCTTCGCTGCCGGACTTCCCGCTGCTGGCCGCGCTGCCGGCGCAGGGGGCCGGGACGCCCGTGAACTGGACGGCCGCGGCCGTGCCGGTCGCAGCCGCGCTGACGGTCGCCTGGTTCACCGTACGAAGGGCGGCGCCCGCCCATGGTGAGCGCGAGGGGGCGTGGAGCCTGCGCGAGACGGCGCTCACCACCGCGCTGGCGGCGGTCGGCTGCGGCATGGGTGCCGCTGTGCTGGCGGCCGCGGCCGGAGGGCCGCTGGGGACCCACGCGCTGGCACGGTTCGGCCCCGTCTGGTGGCTCGCGGGGGCGGCCGCCCTGGTGTGGACGGCGGCACTCGCCGTCCCGGTGGCGCTGCTGCTGCGGGCCTGGCGGCTGCGTGGGCGTACGCCGGCCGGACAGCGGGCGGCCGAGGCGCAGGGTGCCGTTCCGGGCGGGACGGTCGAGGGGCGGGAGCCCGGGGGAGTGGCGGAGGGGGAGGCCGGAAAGGCCCGGCGCACGTGGTGGCCGGGGCGCGGTCCCCGGCCGGCGGAACCCGCGGCGGACGAGACCCCCGTGGTCGTGCCCCGCCCGGCCGGGCCGGTGAGTCCTCGCCAGGGGAACGCGGACGACGAGTTCGATGCGTACGACTTCCTGCCGACCGACCCCTGGCATGCGAAGACGTCCGACGCGCCGCCGGCCCGGTCCGCTGCTCCCGCGGCACCCGGAGAAGCCGCCGCACCCGCCGGACCTGCAACACCCGAAGCACCTGCCGCACCCGGAGTGTCCGCACCGTCGACGGACCCCGCGGTGTTCGGACCGGCCGCGCCTCCCGGCCCGACCGGCCCGACCGGTTCGCGGGACGCTACTCCTTGACGCCGAAGAAGGGTTCCAGCGGCTTCGGGAGCAGGTCGTTGCAGGACAGCTGGCCCGCCTTGGTGAGGGAGTCGTTCACGCAGGTGTAGTAGTCGCGGTAGACCAACTGCACGGTGAACGTCGTCGCGACGACGGAAAGGGCGATCAGCGCCGTCACCAGGCCGCTGACCGCGGCCGTCGTCTGCTGCCGGCTGCCGCGCTGGACGTAGTTGGTTCCCTGCCGGCCCGCCGCGGCGGTGGATCCGGTGATCGGTGCCGGTGCGGACGGCGCGGACGGTGCGCCGGGTGCGGTTCCGTGGCCCTGTCCAGGGGTGCCCGTGCCGGGAGCTCCGGCCGGGCCGGCCGCCTCTCCCGGAGCCGACGGCTCCTTCCCCTTGGCCCGGAGCGCGCTGATCGACCAGTAGGTGGCGAGTGCGCCGAGCAGCAGCGCGATCTCCGGGAGGTCGAAGAGCGCGAAGAAGAAGGCCCACATGCCGGAGAGCAGTGAGTAGCGGGCGCGGCGCTGGATCGGGTCGGTCGGGTCCCAGCGCATGCCGCCGCGGGAGCCCTCCGGGCCGCCGCCCTGGCCGTTCGTCTGGCCGGGGCCGGTGGGGCGTCCGCCGAAGTTGCCGCTCTGGCGTCCCGGCTGGTGGCTGCTCCACTGGCTGCCCCAGGCGGGCCGGCTTTCGGAGGAACCGCCCTCGGGTGCGTCACCGGAGTCGCCGTTGCCCTCGCCGTTCGTATTGCCGTTGACCGGGTGGCGCGGCTGCCACGGCTGGTCGGGGCGATCCTCCGGCGGCGGGGCGAACGGGTTGTCGTCGCCGGGGCCGGAGGATCCGGATGAGCCGGCCGGTGAGGAGGAGGGTGGGGTGGAAGAAGAGGAAGAAGGTGTGGAAGAGGAGCCCGGCGCGGGGGACTGGCGTTCCCGCATCAGCAGTGAGGACCGCTCGGGCAGCGGGTGGCGGAAGGCGGTGCGGCGGCGTCGGTCCGGCATTTGGTGAACGTCTTCCCCATCTCGTCATTTCCGCCCGGCGGACGGTTCGCTGTCCCCTGACGCTACCCTCCGGCGCGGAGGGGCCGGAAGCTGGGCGTACGGGCGCGGTGGCCGACAGCTGCCACCCGGACCGCCCGCCCCTGCCGGGCCGGCGGTCACCGGACCCTCACCCCCGTCAGACGAGGGTCTTCCGAGGTGCCGGTATCGTTGCTGACGGTCGGCTCGTTCGTAGAGTTCCCCGTATCGAGGGGCGCGATTCTTTCGTATGACCGTACAAACAGCATGGCCGTCGTGCCGCCGCTCCCGCAACGTGGCGGGTGGTGCGGCCGCTTCGAACTGCTCCACACGTGAGAAAGGGCCCAGCCGTGGCCTCCCCGCTCCCCTCCGCCGGACCGGCCCGTCTGGTTGTCCTGGTCTCCGGTTCCGGTACGAACCTCCAAGCCCTGCTCGACACGATCGGCGACGACCCCGAGGCGTACGGCGCCCGGATCGTCGCGGTCGGTGCGGACCGCGACGGCATCGCGGGTCTGGAGCGGGCCGAGCGTGCCGGTCTTCCCACTTTCGTGTGCAGGGTCAAGGACCACGCGACACGTGAGGAGTGGGACGCCGCGCTCGCCGCGGCCACCGCCGCGCACCGCCCGGACCTCGTCGTGTCCGCGGGCTTCATGAAGATCGTGGGCAAGGAGTTCCTCGCCGGGTTCGGCGGCCGGTTCATCAACACCCATCCCGCCCTGCTCCCCAGCTTTCCCGGTGCCCACGGTGTGCGCGACGCGCTCGCGTACGGCGTGAAGGTCACCGGGTGCACCGTCCACTTCGTCGACGACGGCGTCGACACCGGTCCGATCATCGCGCAGGGCGTGGTCGAGGTGACCGAAGAGGACACCCCGGAGGGCGAAGCAGCCCTCCATGAACGCATCAAGGAAGTCGAGCGCAAGCTGCTCGTCGAGGCCGTGGGGCGGCTCGCCCGTGACGGCTATCGCATTGAGGGACGAAAGGTTCATCTCGGTCATGTCGGTGAATAACCCCACCCCGGTGAATAAGCCCATCCGCCGCGCCCTGATCAGCGTCTACGACAAGACGGGGCTCGAAGACCTCGCCCGTGGTCTGCACGAGGCGGGTGTCGAGCTGGTCTCCACCGGCTCCACCGCCGGGAAGATCGCCGCCGCCGGAGTACCGGTGACCAAGGTCGAGGAGCTCACCGGCTTCCCCGAGTGCCTCGACGGCCGCGTCAAGACGCTGCACCCCCGGGTACACGCCGGCATCCTCGCCGACCTGCGCCTGGACGCCCACCGCGAGCAGCTCGCCGAGCTCGGCGTGGAGCCGTTCGACCTGGTGGTCGTCAACCTCTACCCGTTCAAGGCGACCGTCGCCTCCGGCGCCTCCGACGACGAGTGCGTGGAGCAGATCGACATCGGCGGTCCGTCGATGGTCCGCGCCGCCGCCAAGAATCACCCGTCCGTGGCAGTCGTGACCAGCCCGGAGCGCTACGCCGACGTCCTCGCCGCGGTCAAGGCGGGCGGCTTCGACCTGACCGCCCGCAAGCGGCTCGCCGCCGAGGCCTTCCAGCACACGGCCGCCTACGACGTGGCCGTCGCCGCCTGGTTCGCCGCCGACTACGCCGCCGCGGACGACTCGGGCTTCCCCGACTTCTTCGGTACGACGTACGAGCGCGAGAACGTCCTGCGCTACGGCGAGAACCCGCACCAGCCCGCCGCGCTCTACACCTCCGGCGCCGGCGGTCTCGCCGAGGCGGAGCAGCTGCACGGCAAGGAGATGTCGTACAACAACTACACGGACACCGACGCCGCGCGCCGGGCCGCGTACGACCACGCCGAGCCGTGCGTCGCGATCATCAAGCACGCCAACCCGTGCGGCATCGCGATCGCCGACGACATCGCCGAGGCGCACCGCAACGCCCACGCCTGTGACCCGCTGTCGGCGTACGGCGGCGTCATCGCCGTCAACCGCCCGGTGACGGTCGCCATGGCCGAGCAGGTCGCCGAGATCTTCACCGAGGTCATCGTCGCCCCGGCGTACGAGGACGGTGCGGTCGAGGTCCTCACCCGCAAGAAGAACATCCGCGTGCTGCGCTGCCCCGAGGCCCCGTCAGCCGAGGTCGAGGTCAAGCCGATCGACGGCGGTGCGCTGCTCCAGGTCACCGACCGCCTCCAGGCCGACGGCGACGACCCGGCCAACTGGACGCTCGCCACGGGTGAGGCGCTCTCCGCCGACGAGCTCCGTGAGCTCGCCTTCGCCTGGAAGGCGTGCCGCGCGGTCAAGTCCAACGCGATCCTGCTCGCCAGGGACGGTGCCTCGGTCGGCGTCGGCATGGGGCAGGTCAACCGCGTCGACTCCGCGAAGCTCGCGGTGGAGCGCGCGGGCGAGGAGCGGGCACGGGGCGCGTACGCGGCCTCCGACGCCTTCTTCCCCTTCCCCGACGGGCTGGAGATCCTGACCGCGGCCGGCATCAAGGCCGTGGCCCAGCCGGGCGGTTCGGTCCGCGACGAGCTGGTCGTCGAGGCCGCGAAGAAGGCGGGCGTGACGATGTACTTCACGGGTACGCGCCACTTCTTCCACTGATTCGAGTCGCACCCGGCAGCGGGTGGCCCGGGTAAGACCGAAGGCCGCCAATTCCCCTGAAAGAGTGGGGAATTGGCGGCCTTCGCCGTGCGGTGAGGGTGGTTACGCCTTCAGCATGCTCACTTCGTCTTGATGACGATGGTGCTGCCGGCGCGGTCGTGCCAGCCCTGGAGCTTGCCCGAGTTGTCGAAGAAGGGGGAGAGGTAGACCAGCAGCGTGCCGAGGCCGCAGAAGAGCGAGCCGACCATCGGGATGATCCAGCGGATGAAGCCCGCACCCAGGCCGGGGGCCTGGCCGGTGTTCTCCCTGACGACCTTGACGTTGAGGACCATCTTGCCGAGCGTGGCGCCCCAGATGGAGACCATCAGCCACTCGTAGAGCAGCGCGATCAGCGCGAACACGGCGATGAAGCCGAGGAAGCCCGCGAGGATGCCGACACCGGCATCGGCCGCGTCGTTCACGCACTGGGTGTAGGCAGGAGTGCCGTACTCCATGCCGCTGCAGTCGTCGATGGACTCCGAGGCGCCCACGAGGCCCGCGACGCCGATCACCGAGAAGACCACGTAGAGGATGCCGTACGCGACGGCGTCCAGCGCACGCGCGCCCAGGCGGCGCCCCATCGTGGCGAGTTCGACGGTGCCGAGGCCCGCGACGTTGATGTAGCCGTTGTTGGCCTGAAGGGTGCCGCCCGGCTGCTGGGGCGGGTAGCCGTAGCCGGGCTGGCCCTGCGGGGGCACGCCGGGCTGCTGCTGCGGGTAGCCGTAACCCGGCTGACCCTGCGGCGGGACGCCCTGGGGGGCCTGCTGCGGGTAGCCGTAACCGGGCTGGCCCTGGGGCGGCTGGCCCTGCGGTGGCTGGCCGGGCTTCTGCCCGTAGGGATTGTTCGGGTTCGGGTCGCCGAAGCTCATCTGGGCGTTCCTCCAACGGACGTACGGGGACGAATGCGGCCGCGCGGAGGAAAGAAAACATCAGCGGTCCGCCCCCCGGGTACTTCTGCGGCACTGCGGCCTTCATCGTTATAAGCGGGACGTAAGTTTGTCCAGCCGCTGTCCAAGAAGTTGTCCAAGTGCAACCTTGTGTCCACGGCCGCGCCCGCAATTGGTCCGCGGGGCGGGTCATCCGCGAGAATGTGCCCATGACTGCCCAGATTCTCGATGGCAAGGCCACCGCAGCCGCGATCAAGTCCGATCTCACCGTCCGAGTAGCGGCCCTCAAGGCCCGGGGCATCACCCCCGGCCTGGGAACTCTGCTGGTCGGGGACGACCCGGGCAGCAGGTGGTACGTGAACGGCAAGCACAAGGACTGCGCCCAGGTCGGCATCGGCTCCATCCAGCGCGAACTTCCCGACACCGCCACGCAGGAGGAGATCGAGGACGTCGTCCGCGAGCTCAACGCCGACCCCGCGTGCACCGGTTACATCGTGCAGCTGCCCCTGCCCAAGGGGATCGACACCAACCGCGTCCTGGAGCTGATGGACCCGGCCAAGGACGCCGACGGTCTGCACCCGATGAGCCTGGGCCGGCTCGTACTCAACGAGCAGGGTCCGCTGCCCTGCACCCCGCAGGGTGTCGTGCAGTTGCTGCGTCACCACGGTGTCGAGATCAACGGGGCGCACGTGGTGGTCGTCGGGCGCGGCGTCACCATCGGCCGGTCGATCCCGCTGCTGCTGACCCGCAAGTCCGAGAACGCCACGGTGACCCAGTGCCACACCGGCACCCGTGACCTCTCCTCCCACCTCCGCCGGGCCGACATCATCGTCGCAGCCGCCGGCGTGCCGCACATCATCAAGCCCGAGGACGTGAAGCCGGGCGCGGCCGTGCTCGACGTCGGCGTCAGCCGCGACGAGAACGGCAAGATCGTCGGCGACGTCCACCCGGGCGTGGCCGAGGTCGCTGCCTGGATCTCGCCGAACCCGGGCGGTGTCGGTCCGATGACCCGCGCGCAGCTGCTCGTCAACGTGGTCGAGGCGGCCGAGCACGCCGCCGACGCCGCCGACGTCGTCTGAACCGGCTGATCCGATCCGGAAGGAACCCCATGGGTGCTGGTACGAGTCCGGCCGACCGGGCCGCCTCGGCGACCGGCCCGGCCGCCGAGCAGGCGGAGGGCACGACTGAGGCCGCGGCCGACGCCCCTGCCGCGGGTACGGCCGACGGTCCCGCCGTGGACGCGGCCGACGCCCCCGCCGCGGATACGGTCGATGCCTCCGACGCGGCCGACAGCCCTGGCGAGGGTTCGGAAGGCCGCACCGGCAGCCACCCGGAACCCGGCTCCGACGCGCCCCCCGTGAGGCGCCGGTCGCGGCGGTTCCCGTCGTTCACCAGGGACACCGCGCGTCCCGAGGGCGGCGGCCGGGCTGCGAGCGGGGACGCCCCGGCGCCCGCCCGCCAGTGGCCGCTGCTCGCCGTGCTCTGCACGGCCGGGGCCGGTCTGCTGATCGTGGCCGCCGATCCCTTCGCCGAGGCTTTCCGGATCGGCACGATCCTGATCGGTGTGGCGCTCATCGGCGGCGCGGTGCTGCGGCTCGTGGTCCCGTCGGTGGGCATGCTCGCGGTGCGGTCCCGCTTCACGGACCTGGTGACGTACGGACTGCTGGGCGTCCTCATCGTGATGCTGTCGCTCATGGCGCAGCCCAAGCCGTGGCTGGACATCCCGGTCCTGGAGGACGCGGTCCACTTCACGATCCGCTGAGGCCGGCCGGTCCGAACGGTGTCCGTCCCCTCCCCCGAGAAGGGACGGACACCAGGGGCGGGGCCCGCCGGAGCGAAAAGCTCCGGAATCTGGCGACTTGAGCGGCCTTGCCCCGTCCTGGCTCCAGCTTTGTTGACGGGGGTCGAGGGTTCAAGGCATGGCTGTTGCCTGTGGCACGGAAGTGACCATTCCGCCACGGTGTGATCGCTGGGCAACGGAGGCGGAACGCCCCCGGCCGCAACAGTGGCGGCATGAGGCGGCGACCCGCACACCCGGCCGCAACAGGGTGGGGGCGTGCGGGCGTGCGTGCTGACGCCTGAATGCCACCATGCGCTGTCTTCTCAGGAGCCGGCAGTCTGCGTTTGCGCATCTACTTGGGTAGTCCGGAACGGAAGACCACCGTTCGGACAGGGGGCAGACCTTGCGCGGCGCAGTGGAAGCCGGGCGAGCCGAACGGGACGCACATGCAACGAGTGGTAAGCGGTGCAGCAGTAAGCAGGGGGAATTGATGCCTCGTTGGAAGGCACTGCCGGAGGAGCTCGACCCACAGATCCGGGAGTTCACCGGCCAGCTGCGCAGACTCGTCGACCGCGGCGGCCTGAGCATCGCCACGGTGGCCGACCGGACGGGTTACAGCAAGACGTCGTGGGAGCGGTATCTGAACGGCCGGCTGCTCGCTCCCCGCGGGGCGATCGTCGAGCTCGCCGAGGTGACCGGTACCAACCAGGCCCATCTGAACACCATGTGGGAGCTGGCGGAACGGGCCTGGAGCCGTGCCGAGATGCGCCACGACATGACGATGGAGGCCATCCGGATCAGTCAGGCGCGGGCCGCGCTCGACGAGGCCGGGACCCGGCGTGGCCACGGCAGTCCCCGTCCCTCCGGCGCCGTCGGAACGGCGGAGGGTGCGGGGCCGGGCGCGGCGCCGGGTGAGGGGCACTCTCCGTCCGTGCCGGCTCAGCGCGGTTCTCTTCCGCGGGTACCGCCGCAGCCGGGGACCGGTCCGGACTCCGCCCCGGTCCCCGGCGGGCCGCCCGACGCTGCCTTCGCCGCTGCCGCTGCCGCTGCCGCTGCCGCCGGCGTCGGCGGACCGCGGCCGCCCGCGCCCGGTGACGGCGGGCGGGGCACGGCCGGGGGCACTCACAGGGCGGCCGTGATCGCGGCGGCTCTCGTGGGTGTTCTGCTCGTGGTCATCGGTGTGGTGCTGCTGATCGGCTGAAACGGCGACTCCGAGGACGACGCGGCCGCGACCACGCCCTCCCGACTCCGATGCCGACGACCAGCGCTCCGTTGCTCCCGCCGGGGTCGCGTGCAGCGGCTCCACGTGCGCGGGCCAGGACCCCGAGGCCATGGGCCGCGGCGGCGAACACGCCCGTACGCTTCTCCGGCGCCACTGCCGGCACAAGCGTCATGGAGGTGCGCCACAGCAGTATCCGTGCGGCGGCGTGGGCACGGATCACGGAGGCGTCCCCCGGCGACTCTGTGGAGGTCAGCGCGGGTGCGGCCGGGCAGAACGGCACGGCGGACGCGGCCGCGGACGCGTGCACGCCGATGGCGGCCGTGAAACGGGTTGCCGACGTCCGGGCGTGCGCGCTCCCCTCCCCGGCGCGGGGGTGCACGGCCGAAGCGGCCGGGTGAGCCGAAGGGCGTAGTGGGGTGAGCGGGGAGTGACCGGTTGTGTGCGGTGCCACAGGGGGGTGGGCGGCCGCGGGGTTCCGGGTCGGATAGCCTGATCGCTGGATATCTCTTCACATCAAGATTCAGGGATGTCCAGCATCAGGGGCCAGGAGCCCCCACCGCCAGCTGTCTAACGGAGATCGCCATGACCCGCACTCCCGTGAATGTCACCGTGACCGGCGCAGCCGGCCAGATCGGCTACGCGCTGCTCTTCCGCATCGCCTCCGGCCACCTGCTCGGCCCGGACGTGCCGGTCAACCTGCGTCTCCTGGAGATCCCGCAGGGGCTGAAGGCCGCCGAGGGCACCGCGATGGAGCTCGACGACTGCGCCTTCCCGCTGCTGCGCAACATCGAGATCACCGATGACGCCAACGTCGGCTTCGCCGGCGCGAACGTCGCCCTGCTCGTCGGCGCCCGCCCGCGCACCAAGGGCATGGAGCGCGGCGACCTGCTCTCCGCCAACGGCGGCATCTTCAAGCCGCAGGGCAAGGCGATCAACGACAACGCCGCGGACGACATCAAGGTTCTCGTCGTCGGCAACCCGGCCAACACCAACGCGCTCATCGCGCAGGCCGCCGCCCCGGACGTACCGGCGGAGCGCTTCACCGCGATGACCCGTCTGGACCACAACCGCGCGATCTCGCAGCTGGCCGCCAAGACTGGTGCCGCCGTCTCCGACATCAAGAAGCTGACGATCTGGGGCAACCACTCGGCCACCCAGTACCCGGACATCTTCCACGCGGAGATCGCCGGGAAGAACGCCGCCGAGCTCGTCAACGACGAGGCGTGGCTGGCCGACACCTTCATCCCGACCGTCGCCAAGCGCGGCGCCGCGATCATCGAGGCCCGTGGCGCGTCCTCGGCCGCCTCGGCCGCGAACGCCGCCATCGACCACGTGCACACCTGGGTCAACGGCACCGCCGAGGGCAACTGGACCTCCATGGGCATCCCGTCGGACGGCTCCTACGGTGTCCCCGAGGGCATCATCTCGTCCTTCCCCGTCACCACGGAGAACGGCACGTACAAGATCGTCCAGGGCCTGGACATCAACGAGTTCTCCCGTGCGCGCATCGACGCGTCGGTGAAGGAGCTCACCGAGGAGCGCGACGCGGTCCGCGAGCTCGGCCTGATCTGATCCGTCCGTCCCCTCGCGGGACACGGACGCCACCGCCCCCGGCAGCAGAGTCAGTCGCTGCCGGGGGCGGTGGCTTTCGCGTACGTACGGTGTGCCGATGCCTCAGGACGCGCGCAGCCCGTCGGCGATCCCGCCCAGGGCCGCCATGGCGCGGCGCTGGAGGCCGGGGCCGAACGTGACGCGGGCGGCTCCCAGTTCACCGAGACGCCGCGGGCCCGGACCGTCCGGCCGGGCGAGGGCGTTCAGCGGCACCGGCACGGCGGCGGCCAGGCGGGGGAGCGCCTCGGGCGGCGCCATGATCGGGTAGACGCCGTCGGCGCCCGCCGCCACGTACAGCAGCGCGCGGCGCACCGTTTCGGCCTCCTGGTCCGTGCCCTCCCGGACCCCGGTGACGTAGGTGTCCACCCGGGCGTTGACGAACAGCCCGTCCCCGGCGGCCGCCCGCACCTCCGCCAGCCGGTCCGCCTGCCGGCGGGCGTCCACGAGGACCCCGTCCACCGTGTCCTCCAGATTGCAGCCGACGGCCCCGGCATCGAGCAGCCGCTCCACCAGCTCCCGGGGCGCCAGCCCGTACCCGGCCTCGATGTCGGCCGACACGGGTACGGAGACGGCGCGGGCGATCCGCGCCACCGCCGCGAACATCTCGGCGGCGGGCGTTGCCCCGTCGGCGTACCCGAGCGAGGCCGCCACCCCGGCGCTCGGTGTGGCGAGGGCCGGGAACCCCGCGTCGGCGAGAACGCGGGCACTCGCGGCGTCCCACGGGCCGGGGAGGACCAGCGGATCGCCGGGGACGCGGCCGTGGTGCAGGGCGCGGAGGACGGACGCGGTCATGGAGCAGGCCTCCTGAGAAGCCGCGGACGCGGCAGGCGCGGCATGGTGGGACGGGCAGGGCGGGCGGGAGTCAGGAGCGGTGGTCGCCCGGGGTGTAGTGCCCCGGGACCATCCGGGTGGTCACGGCGAACCGGTTCCACGAATTGATCGTGATGATCGCGGCGATGAGATGGGCGAGCTCGGCGTCGTCGAAGTGCTTCGCGGCGTTCTCGTACACCTCGTCCGGAACGAAACCGTCGGTCAGGACGGTCATCGCCTCGGCCAGCGCGATCGCGGCGATCTCCTTCGGCGTGTAGAAGTGCTGCGACTCCTCCCAGGCGCTGAGCTGCACGATCCGCTCGATGGACTCACCTGCGGCGAGTGCGTCCTTGGTGTGCATGTCGAGGCAGAACGCGCAGTGGTTGAGCTGCGAGGACCGGATCTTCACCAGCTCGGCCACGACCGGGTCGAGCCCCTTGCGGGACGCGGCCTCCAGGCGGGCCATCGCCTTGTAGACGTCGGGGGCGTGCTCCGTCCACTGCATGCGGGGGGCGTGCTCGGGGGCGTACTCGGAGGTCGCGTGGTGGTGCGTGTTCGTCGTCATGGATATGACGCTACGTGGCGAGTGGCGCACCTGTATGGTCCATTTCCATGACAGATGCCTGGGCCGCTTTCGGGGCCGACCTGCATATCGACCTGACCGGATCGAGCGGGCTGCGGGCCGGTCTCATGGACGCCCTGCGGGAGGCGGCCCGGACCGGCCGACTGGCGCCCGGTACCCGGCTGCCGTCGTCCAGGACCCTCGCCGCCGACCTCGGCATCGCCCGCAACACCGTCGCCGACGCCTACGCGGAGCTGGTCGCCGAGGGCTGGCTCACCGCCCGGCAGGGCTCCGGCACCCGGGTGGCGCAGCGGTCGGAGCCGCGCCCGTCCGCGACCAGGGCCCCGCGCACCCGGCCGCATCGCAGCAGCCCCGCGTACAGCCTGATGCCCGGCTCGCCGGACCTGGCCACGTTCCCGCGCGCCGAATGGCTGAAGGCGGCCCGCCGCGCCCTCACCCGCGCACCCAACGACGCCTTCGGCTACGGCGACCCGCGCGGCCGCATCGAGCTGCGCACCGTGCTCGCCGACTATCTGGCACGGGCCCGCGGGGTGTACGCGGATCCCGAACGCATCGTGGTCTGCGCCGGCTTCGTCCACGGACTGAGGATGATGGGTCAGGTGCTGCGGGAGCGCCGCGTGCGCGAGGTGGCCGTCGAGTCGTACGGACTGGACGTGCACACGAGCCTGCTCACCGACGCCGGTCTGCGCATCCCCTGTCTCCCGCTCGACGGACTCGGCTCCCGGACCGGTGAACTGCCCGGGATGCGGGGCGCGGGAGCGGTGCTCCTGACACCCGCTCACCAGTTTCCGACCGGTGTGCCGCTCCACCCCGACCGGAGGGCCGCGGCCGTCGACTGGGCGCGCAGCACCGGTGGACTGATCCTGGAGGACGACTACGACGGAGAGTTCCGCTACGACCGCCAGCCGGTCGGCGCGCTCCAGGGACTGGACCCCGAACGTGTCGTGTACCTCGGGACGGCCAGCAAGTCCCTGGCGCCGGGGCTGCGGATGGGGTGGATGGTGGTGCCGGAGTCGCTGATGGGCGAGGTGACCGCGGCCAAGGGCTGGAGCGACTGGGCGTCGAGCGCGCTGGACCAGCTGACACTGGCGGAGTTCATCGCGTCCGGCGCGTACGACCGGCATGTGCGTTCCATGCGGCTGCGCTACCGCAACCGCCGCGACCAGCTGGTCGCGGCACTGGCGGAGCGGGCCCCCGCCATCCGCGTCAGCGGAATCGCCGCCGGCCTGCACGCCGTGCTCGAACTCCCGGAGGGCAGCGAGGCCGCGGTGATCCGCGCGGCGGCCTGGCAGGGACTCGCGGTGGAGGGGCTGTCCTTCTTCCGGCACCCGGAGGCCGAGGTGCGGCGCGAGGCGCTGGTCATCGGTTACGGAACGCCGACCGACAGCGCCTGGGCGGGGACGCTGGACGCACTGGTGCGGGTGCTGCCGTGAGGTGACGAGCGCGAGGCTACCGGCCCGCCCGATGCCCGATGCCCGGTCCGACCGGGCGCGCCGCGCGGCGGGTGTCACCACCGGCCCGGCGGTCGCGTAACAGCAGGTGCGGGGCGGTGTGATCCCGCGGAGAGGATTCCGTGACAGTCGATGTTCATGCAGACATGGACAGGATGATCGAAATTGCTACACATTCAGCTTGGGAGCCTGGATGTGAACCGTGCCCGTCTTCTCGATGTACAGGAATTCAGCCTTCCCGTCCCCGTTGATGTCGGCGAACTGGATGTCCTCCGGGGGGTATTGGGTGTCACTCAC
Source organism: Streptomyces sp. NPDC002809 (assembly GCF_040295435.1). Taxonomy (NCBI): domain Bacteria; kingdom Bacillati; phylum Actinomycetota; class Actinomycetes; order Kitasatosporales; family Streptomycetaceae; genus Streptomyces; species Streptomyces sp. NPDC002809. The sequence goes on along the minus strand of NZ_JBEOVJ010000067.1, from coordinate 30,789 downwards.
GATCTCGTGGATGGCTCCGAGGGTTACACCCGACTCCCCATCGCTTTTGTTGAGCCGGGCCTGTGCGCCGCCCCCGGGGGTGATGATGATCTGGTCGGCACGACCGTCTCCGTCGATGTCGGAGAACCTGATTTCACGGGGATGGCGAAGCGGTTGGCTGATCACCTCGGGCGGGGACCAGTCCAGGTACTTTCGGCCGTCCTTGGCTGTGAAGCCCTTGTTGTGCCAGACGGTCACCCTGCCGTCCGGTTCGACCCGCAGGTAGTCGTCGAGCCCGTCTCTGTCGATATCAGCAAACTGGATCTGCTTGATGTCCATCGAGCCGCCGGCGGAATCGCCCAAGGGCACGTCGGCGACGCCGTCGTACTTCTTCTTGCACATCCTCTCACCGGGATCGGCTTTTCCGTCCCAGGTGTAGACGGTCACCCCGCCGGTCCGGTCGACCACCATGCAGTCGGGTCCGCCACCCGTGTCCTTGATGTCGCCATCGATGTCGCCAAGGCGCAACGCAGCGCCGTCCGAACCGGCTTCAGGGTTGTACGAGTTTGCTCCCTGGTGGTCGAATTCAGGCAAGAGGCTGTTCTTGATGCCGTCGTTCCACCAGAACCGGAAGCGCTGGTTCATGTCGACTGCCACATATTCGGCCATGCCGTTTCCATTGATGTCGACCATCCAGAACCTGGTTGTGGTCGGAAACATCCTGGGCGGGATGGCACGGGTTTCCTTCCGCGCCGGGTCCGGAGCGATCGCACCGGTGCCTGAAGCAGATGGTTTGGCGTCCGCAGCGGGTGAGCCGGTGCCCGGTGTCCAAGGCATCGGGGCGAAACGCAGTACCGATGCGGCGACCGCCAGGGCGGCGATCACGGTGAACGTGATCAACGGGCGCCGCTGCTTCCTGACGGGCTTTCCCATGGCCGGGGCGGGTGCGGCGGGCTCCGTTGCCGGTTCGGGGCCGGGTGTCGAGGTGCGCAGAGCGATGCTCTTCGGAAGAGGCTCAGCCTTGCCTCCGTGCGGTGCACCGGCAGTTCCCGAAGGAGCCGGAGGCGCGGGCGGAGACGAGGACGGGCTCGGCGGCGTGGGGTCGGAGGCGTGCACCTCGTTGTGCGCGGCGAGGATGAGGCGGCGCAGAGCGGTGAAGGTCCGATGCCGGGGCGAATCGGTCGCGAGAATGCTGGAGTGGTCGCCCGGCAGCGCGGAGCTGTCAGGAAAGACGGACTGTGCCGAGGAGCGAGACACCACGCGGTCGCTTTCACCGGCGTACACCGAAACCGGAATGGGACAGGTCCGCTCGGTGATCGACGTGGCGTGCACGACATCGCGCAGGACTGTACGCAGGGTCGTGCTGACCTGGTCATTCAACGGGCGCAGATCCTTCTCCTGCGGATGACGCAGCCCAAAGGCGCGGCGACGCAGGGAGAGCATCAGCTCGGACCCGTTGCTCGGGCAGGCGATCATCACGATTCGATGGATTCGCGCCAGCTCGCCGCCTCTGCCGTCTTGGAGCATTCGAGCCAGGTATCGCTGGGCGACCAGCCCTCCTTGGCTATGGGTGACCAGTAACAGCTGGTCGAAGGCACCGGCCTCTGTGGCCAGATACTCCTTCAGGCTGTCTGCAACCGTGTCGATCGAGGGGAAGACCCGTAGCGGGTGAGCCAGCCACAGTCCGGTTGCATACTCGAACGCGAGCGGTTCGACGAACTCAAGTTCCCTGTCCGCGGAAATCAACGTCCGTAACGGATCCCACACCCTTGGCCCGGACATGATTCCGTGGATCATCACCAGTCCCAGCCGACTTTCCGTCACGAACCCAATCCCTTCCCCGAACGGATGGAACGTTCACTGTAATGCTCTCCCTCATGTACGGCTGACCAGCCTCAGGTTGACGGGAAGTGCGAAGAATGGGAACGATGCCGGGCACGATTGCCTCCGGTAACTTCTGCTACCGGACGGCCAGATGGTGGATCGCCGTCTCTCTCTGCACCGAACTGGTGCTGGACGTCTTGGAGATGGCAGTCCGGCAGCGTTGCCGTGCCGACGTCGACCTGTCTGATCCGGTAACAACACGATGCCGGCGAAACGGAACTGCGGATGCTGACCGCCCTGGCTCCGTACCGCCGCCACGCGCTCGTCGGCGAGCCTCGCCCGCGCGGTGCGGCCTCGACGGCGTGCTCGTCGCAGCCGCCGCCACCGGGCCCCTACCTCTGGCTCACCGCGGCCGGGGCGTCCCTCGCGTCCTCCGCCGGGGCCTCGCCGAACCGGGCCAGGGCCAGCGCTCCCGCCACGGCCACCGCGAAGCCGGTGACCGCCAGCCAGCCGAGGCCGTCACGGGTACGGTCCCCGAGCCACACGACCCCCACCAGCGCGGGCCCGATCGTCTCGCCCAGCACCATCCCGGCCGTGGCCGTCGTCACCGAACCGCGCTGCAGTGCCGAGGTGAGCAGCAGGAACGCCGAACCGCCGCCCACCAGCAGCGCGTACACGGCGGGATTGGTGACGAGCGCGGAGGGCGACATGTCGTCGATCAGCCGGACGGCGACCTCCACCACCCCGAAACCGCAGCCCGCGCCGAGCCCCAGGACGAGGGCGCGCCCCCGCTCGGGCAGCCGGCCCGCCGCGGTGCCGATCAGTAGGATGCCGACGGCGATGCCGAGCATCCACCAGCGCAGCGCATCCGATCCGGCGGCCCGTCCCTCCTCGCCCGAGGAGAGCCCCAGCATGCCGAGGCCCGCGCAGACCACGGCGACGGCCGTCCACTCGGTGGCGCTCAGCCGTACCCCGAGCAGCCGGGCGGCGACGACCGCGGTCACGGCGAGACTCGCGGCCAAGGCCGCGCCCACCGCGTAGATGGGCAGGGAGCGCAGGGCGATGATCTGGAACACGAATCCGAGGCCGTCGAGCGCGAGCCCGGCCACGTAACGCCACTGGCGAAGGGCCCGGAGCAGCAGCGCCGGATCCACCCCCGCACCGGCCCCCGGCTCGGCGGCGGCCCGCGCGGCGACGGCCTGAAGGACGGAGGCCGTGCCGAAGCAGACCGCGGAACCGAGCGCGCAGATCATCCCCAGGAGCACAACGGGGACTCTACTGGGACCGGGCGCGAGGTCCCGGTGCCGCCGGAACCCGGGGTCGCTCCGGAACGCGGTGCCAGCCGGAACGCGGTGCCAGCCGGAACCCGGGCCCGCTCCGGAACCCGGGCCCGCTCCGGAACCCGGGCCCGCTCCGGAACCCGGGCCCGCTCAGGAACCCGGGCCCGCTCCGGAACCCGGGCCCGCTCCGGAACCCGGGCCCGCTCAGGAACCCGGGCCCGCTCCGGAACCCCGGCCCGCTCCGGAACCCCGGCCCCAGCCCGCCTCTCGGCCGCGCCCCCGACCGCGCCCCCGGCCCCAGCCCGCCTCTCGGCCGCCCCCGATCGCGCCCCCGGTCCCAGCCCGCCTCTCGGCCGCGCCCCCGGCCGCGCCCCCGGTCCCAGCCCCCCACCTGTGCCAGCCGGTCAGCCGCGCAGCACCTCGCGCAGCTGCTCCAGCCCCCAGTCCAGGTCCTCCTTGCTGATCACCAGCGGCGGGGCGATCCGGATCGTCGAACCGTGGGTGTCCTTCACCAGCACCCGCCGGTCCATCAGCTTCTCCGAGATCTCCCGGCCCGTGCCGCGGCCCGGATCGATGTCGACACCCGCCCACAGCCCGCGGCCCCGCACCGCCTCCACCGCGCCGCCGCCCACCAGCAGCCCCAGCTCCTGATGGAGGTGCTCGCCCAGCTCCGCGGCCCGCTGCTGGTACTCGCCGGTGCGCAGCATCGCGATGACCTCGAGCGCCACCGCGCACGCCAGCGGATTGCCGCCGAACGTCGAGCCGTGCTCCCCGGGCCGGTAGATCCCCAGCACCGCCGCGGACGACACGACCGCCGACACCGGCACCACACCTCCGCCCAGCGCCTTGCCCAGCACGTACATGTCGGGCACGACACCCTCGTGCTCACATGCGAACGTCTTCCCGGTCCGACCGAGGCCCGACTGGATCTCGTCGGCGATGAACAGCACGTTCCGCTCGCGCGTCAGCTCCCGGACCCCGGGGAGATAGCCGGGCGGCGGCACCAGCACCCCGGCCTCGCCCTGGATCGGCTCAAGCAGCACCGCCACGGTGTTCTCGGTCATCGCCGCCCGCAGCGCGGTCAGGTCCCCGTACGGCACGATCTCGAACCCCGGGGTGTACGGACCGAAGTCCGCGCGCGCCTCGTGGTCCGTGGAGAAGCTGACGATCGTCGTCGTCCGGCCGTGGAAGTTGTCGGCGGCGACGATGATCTTCGCCATCCCGTCCGGGACGCCCTTGACCCGGTAGCCCCACTTGCGGGCCGTCTTCACGGCGGTCTCCACGGCCTCCGCCCCGGTGTTCATCGGCAGCACCATCTCCATGCCGCACAGCTCGGCGAGCCGCGTACAGAAGTCGGCGAACCGGTCGTGGTGGAACGCCCGTGAGGTGAGGGTCACCCGCTCCAGCTGTGCCTTGGCGGCGTCGATCAGACGGCGGTTGCCGTGGCCGAAGTTGAGCGCCGAGTAACCGGCGAGCATGTCGAGGTAGCGCCGGCCCTCGACATCGGTCATCCAGGCGCCCTCCGCCGTGGCGACGACGACGGGCAGCGGATGGTAGTTGTGCGCGCTGTGCGCCTCGGCGGAGGCGATGGCGTTTTCCGTGGTCGACACGGGGTCTCCGTTCGTCGTGCGGCGTGGGCTGGGGTCGTGCCCACTTTGTATCGTCGGTCGGATCGCCCACGAGGAAACCTTCACTTCACGGCGCGCCCGCGTTTTCCGCTGCCGTACTGGCCTTCGGGCCGTCGCAGGGCCCTGTCCGGAGTCCTCACGCCTTTCTTACACCGGCTGCCCGCGATCGGTTCCGTACCTGAGACAATGAGTTCCATGGCCTCTGAACGTCCCCGTGTGCTTTCCGGAATCCAGCCCACCGCAGGCTCGTTCCACCTCGGCAACTACCTCGGCGCGGTCCGTCAGTGGGTGGCTCTGCAGGAGTCCCACGACGCGTACTACATGGTGGTCGACCTGCACGCGATCACCGTCCCGCAGGATCCCGCGGAGCTGCGTGCCAACACCAGGCTCGCCGTCGCCCAGCTGCTTGCCGCCGGGCTGGACCCGGAGCGCTGCACGCTCTTCGTCCAGAGCCACGTCCCCGAGCACGCCCAGCTCGGGTGGGTCATGAACTGTCTGGCCGGATTCGGCGAGGCGTCCCGGATGACGCAGTTCAAGGACAAGTCCGCCAAGCAGGGCACCGACCGCACCACGGTGGGGCTCTTCACCTATCCGCTGCTGATGGTCGCCGACATCCTGCTCTACCAGGCCGACCAGGTCCCGGTGGGAGAGGACCAGCGCCAGCACCTGGAGCTGACCCGCAATCTCGCCGAGCGGTTCAACGGCACCTACGGGGACACCTTCACCGTGCCGGACCCGTACATCCTCAAGGAGACGGCGAAGATCTACGACCTGCAGGACCCGTCCGCCAAGATGAGCAAGTCGGCGGCGACCACCAAGGGTCTGATCAACCTCCTCGACGAGCCGAAGACGACCGCCAAGAAGGTGAAGAGCGCGGTCACGGACACCGACACCGTGATCCGGTTCGACCAGGCGGAGAAGCCGGGCGTCAGTAATCTGCTGTCCATCTACTCCACCCTCACCGACACGTCGGTCGCCGACCTGGAGCAGAAGTACGAGGGCAAGGGCTACGGTGCGCTGAAGACCGACCTCGCCGAGGTCATGGTCGATTTCGTCACACCGTTCCGTACCCGCACCCAGGAATATCTCGACGACACGGAGACGCTGGACTCCATCCTGGCCAAGGGAGCGGAGAAGGCCCGGGCCGTCGCCGCCGAGACCCTGGCGCGAACCTACGACCGGATGGGCCTTCTGCCGGTCAAGCACTGAGTCCAAGGACCCTGGCGTCAGGACCTCCACAGGCGGCACACTGGCGGCGTAAAGCATGCGGCCGGCAGTGGCTGAAAACAGACCATCGAGGATTGAGGAGAACGACGTGGGGACCGTAACGCTCGGCGTTTCGATCGCGGTCCCGGAGCCCTACGGCAGCCTGCTCCAGGAGCGGCGCGCGAGCTTCGGGGACCCTGCCGCACACGGCATTCCCACCCACGTCACCCTCCTGCCGCCGACCGAGGCGGAGGCGGCCGACCTGCCCGCGGTCGAGGCGCACCTCGCCGCGATCGCGACCGGCGGCCGCCCCTTCCCGATGCGACTGTCCGGCACGGGCACCTTCCGCCCGCTCTCGCCGGTCGTCTTCGTCCAGGTCGTCGAGGGCGCATCGGCCTGCTCCTGGCTCCAGAAGCGGGTCCGGGACGCCTCCGGGCCGCTGGTGCGCGAGCTCCAGTTCCCGTACCACCCGCATGTGACCGTGGCGCACGGCATCTCCGAAGCGGCGATGGACCGGGCCTACGCCGAGCTCGGCGACTACGAGGCGTCCTGGACCTGCGGTTCCTTCGCCCTGTACGAGCAGGGTGCGGACAGCGTCTGGCGCAAGATCAACGAGTTCCCGTTCGGAGCGGGCGGCGGCAGCCCCGCCGTCCCCGCGCAGAGCGGCAGCTCCATGGACGCGCCCTCGCTCCACGGCTGAGGAGCCCGCGGGCCCCGTACGCCACCGCACCCGTACGCCACCCCCTTGCTCCACAGCCGAGCGGGCCGGGCGGGCGACTGCCCTCCGCCTCAGACGGGCAGGCGCCGGAACAGCGGCCGCGGCACATGTCGCAGCGCCGACATCACGGCCCTCAGCGCTCCCGGCACCCACACGGTCTCCGAACGCCGCCGCAGCCCCGTCACGATCGCTTCCGCGACCGCGTCCGGCGTGGTCACGAGCGGGGTCCGGGTGAACGGGATCATCGCGAGCGGCGCCTCGGCCGCCGCGGGGCCGGACCCGGCCGGCGCGGTCGCAGGCCGGACGAGCCCGGGCCGTACGACCATCACGTGCACGCCCGTCCCGTGCAGTGCGTCCCCGAGGCCCTGCGCGAACGCGTCCAGGCCCGCCTTGCTCGACCCGTAGATGAAGTCCGCGCGCCGGGCGCGCTCCCCCGCCACCGAGGAGAGCACCACCAGGGAGCCATGGCCCTGCGCCTGGAGTGCGCCGGCGCACACCAGACCGGCGGAGACGGCCCCCGTGTAGTTCGTCTGGGCGACCCGGACCGCGGCGAGCGGCTCCTCCTCGTCACGCTCCTGGTCGCCGGGGATGCCGAAGGCGAGGAGCACCATGTCGATGTCGCCCTCGGTGAAGATCTTGCCGAGGCCGGTCTCGTGCGACTCGGTGTCCAGCGCGTCGAAGTCGACGGTACGGACGTAGGCGCCCCGGCCGCGCAGTTCGGCCGCGGCCGACTCCAGGGCGGGGGAGGGGCGTCCGGCCAGCCAGACCGTGCGGGTGCGGCGGGCGATCAGGCGGCGGGCGGTGGCGAGCCCGATCTCCGATGTGCCGCCGAGGATGAGCAGGGACTGCGGGGCACCGAAGGCATCCTTCACGGGAACGCTCCTTAAGGGCGGGTGGCGGAAGGCGGAAGGTGGAGAGCGGAGGGGGCGTTGCCGGAGGGGGTGCGTTGCCGGCGCGGTGGTTGTCGCGTCGTCAGAGGGAGAGCCTGCGCGACAGATCCGACCGGAATGCCCCGTGCGGGTCCAACTCGGCTCGGAGCTGCCGGAACGCGTCCAGTCGCGGGTACATCGCGGCCAGCGTGTCGGGGCGCAGCCGGGAGTCGGCCGTCAGACAGACCCGGCCGCCCGCCGCCGCCACCTCCTCGTCCATGCGGTCGAGGAAACGGGCCAGACCCGGCAGGGCCGCGGGCAGATCGAGGGCGAGGCTCCAGCCGGGTTCCGGGAAGGACAGCCAGCCGGGATCGCCGGGCCCGAACCGTTTGAGTACGGCGAGGAACGAAGGGCAGCGCCGCTGCGAGACCTGTCCGACGATCCGGCGCAGTGTCTCCGCCCGTCTGTCCCCGACGGCGAACTCGTAGTGCACGAAGGCGCTCCGGCCGCGGATCCCGTGCGCGTGCGGCGTGCCGTCCAGAGGGTGGAAGAACGTGGAGATCCGCTGGAGTTCACCGGTGCGGGACCGGGGCGCGCGGCGGTAGCGGAGCTCGTTGAACGCGGCGGCGGACATCCGGCCGAGCAGCCCGCCGGGCACGAACTCCGGTGCGAGGGAGTGCGCGGGAGGCAGGGGAGCGGAGCGGAAGAGCAAGGGCGTGCGCCGGGCGTGCGCTGGGAGCATGTGAAGAGGGGCGTGCTCCCCCTGGGTCAGGATGCCGCGCCCGGTGGACCGGCCGCGGGCGGTCAGGTCGACCCAGGCGGACGCATAGCGGTGGCGGCGGCTGCCGGTGGCGAGCCTCGTCATCAAGTCGTCGAGATCGAGGGCCCGTTCGGTGTCGACCGACATCAGTGACGTCACGACGGGATGGAACCGCAGCGTGGCCGAGAGGATCACCCCGGTCAGGCCCAGGCCTCCCGCGGTCGCGTCGAAGAGCGGAGTGCCGGGGCGGACCGTACGGATCCCGCCGTCCGCGGTGAGGAGTTCGAACTCCGTGACGTGGCGGGAGAAGGAGCCGGCGATGCGGTGGTTGTGACCGTGGACGTCGGAGCCGATCGCCCCGCCCACCGTGATGTACCGGCTGCCGGGCGTCACCGGCAGGAACCAGCCCAGCGGCAGCATCACCTCCAGCAGCCGGTGCAGGCTCACGCCCGCGTCGCACACCACGACACCGGTGCCGGCGTCGATGGTGCGGATCCGGTCGAGCGCCGTCATGTCGAGGACGGAGCCCCCGGCGTTCTGGGCCGCGTCGCCGTGGGACCGGCCCAGGCCACGGGCGATCGAGCCGCGCGGCCCGCAGCCGCGCACCGCGGCGACGGCCTCCTCGTAACTACGGGGGTGAAAGCGCAGCGCGGTCGTCGGGGCGGTACGGCCCCAGCCGGTCAGGGACACGGTGTCGACAGACATGAGGGTGACCGTATCGCCCGAGAAAACACCTTTGAGGGATTTGTTACAACACTCACCGAAATGGGTGATTGAAAGGGTGTCATCTCCCGCGCGGCGGACCGGTCGCCGGTTTTCGGTGCCCAGGAGGGTAGTCGTACGTTATGGACTGGCTGAAAAAACTCCCCCTCATCGGGCCGCTCGTCTCCCGGCTGATGGAGACGCACGCCTGGCGCAGCTACGAGACCCTGGACCGGGTGCACTGGGCCAGGCTGGCCGCGGCGATCACGTTCATCAGCTTCCTCGCCCTCTTCCCGCTGATCGCGGTCGGCGCGGCGATCGGCGCGGCGCTGCTCTCCGACGAGCAGCTGGACAAGATCGAGGACAAGATCGCCGAGCAGGTGCCCGGCATCTCCGATCAGCTGGGCATCGACAATCTGGTGGCCCACGCGGGGACCGTCGGGCTGGTGGCCGGTGCGCTGCTGCTCTTCACCGGCGTCGGCTGGATCGGCTCGATGCGGGACTGCCTGCGCGCGGTCTGGGAGATGGACGACCTGGACGAGGGCAATCCGGTCCTGCGCAAACTCAAGGACGCCGGGGTGCTGTTCGGGCTGGGCGGGGCGGCCCTGGTGACCCTGGCGATCTCCTCGGTGGGGTCCGTGGCAGTCGGCCGGGTCGCCGATCTGCTCAACATTCCGGAGAACGGCGCGGGCGGCGTACTGCTGCGCGTCGCGGCCCTGGTGGTGGCGGTGATCGCCGACTTCCTGCTGTTGCTCTATCTGCTGACCCTGCTGCCCGGCGTCGAGCCGCCGCGACACCGGCTCGTGGTCGCCGCGCTGATCGGCGCGGTCGGGTTCGAGCTGCTCAAGCTGCTGCTCGGCAGCTATATGAAGGGCGTCGCCTCGAAGAGCATGTACGGAGCCTTCGGTGTGCCGATCGCGTTGCTGCTGTGGATCAACTTCACGGCGAAGCTGCTGCTGTTCTGCGCCGCCTGGACTGCCACACGGAGCAAGGGGGACGCCGTCCCGGCGGCGGACACGGAAGAGGACTCCGTGCCCGCCGCCGGAAAGGAAGCCGGGGGCAGCACCCTCAGCGGCGGGGAAGGCGGCGCACCAGGTCCGGCAGCGGCCAGCGCCGGTTGACCAGGAACGCCGCCCCGGCCAGCAGCACCAGCACACCGCCGACGATGCCGAGGGCGATCCCGACCCCGCTCGTACGGTCGGCGGCCGCGACGGCCTTCGTGGCCCCGGGGCCGTTCCCGCCCTTGGCGGCGGCCGGCTTGTCGGCCTGGGAGCCCTTGCCCGTGCCCGTCCCGGTTCCGGTCTCGGCGGACTTCGGCGGAACGAGTTCGCCGACCGGGGTGACCTTGCCGCTCGCGGCGAAGCCCCAGTCGAGCAGGCTCGCCGCTTCCTTGTAGACGGCGTGCGTCTCGTTGGACGACGGGTTCATGACGGTGACGAGCAGCACCTTGCCGTTGCGCTCGGCGACGCCGGTGAAGGTGTTCCCGGCGTGCGTCGTGTAGCCGTTCTTGACACCCGCGATGCCCTTGTACGGAGTGACGCCGTCGGCCCCGGTGAGCAGCCGGTTGGTGTTCTGGATACCGAAGCTCTCGCGCTCCTTGCCCTTCTTCTGCTCACCCGGGAACTGTGCCGTGGCGGTCGAGCAGTACTCGCGGAAGTCCGCCTTCTGCAGCCCGCTGCGGGCGAACAGCGTGAGGTCGTACGCGCTGGAGACCTGGTTGGGGGCGTCGTAGCCGTCGGGCGACACCACCGTGGTGTCCAGGGCCTGGAGCTCGTCCGCGTGCGTCTGCATGTCGGCGACGGTCTTGGGCACCCCCCCGTACATCGAGGCCAGCACGTGCACCGCGTCGTTGCCCGAACGCAGGAAGACCCCGAGCCACAGGTCGTGCACCGTGTAGCTGAGGTCTTCCTTCACGCCGACCAGGCTGCTGCCCTCGCCGAGATCCGCGAGGTCCTCGTCCTTGACCGTGTACTCACGGGTCTTCGGCGTCAGCGTCGGCGCCTGCATCACCGTGTCGGCGAAGAGCATCTTCAAGGTGGATGCCGGAGGCAGCCGCCAGTGCGGATTGTGCGAGGCGAGCACGTCGCCGGTCTCCGCGTCCGAGACCATCCAGGACCTGCCGGTCAGATCCTTCGGCAGGACCGGAGCGCCGGCGCCGAGGTTGACCTGGGTCCCGCTCCGGCCGAGCTGCACGCCGCCGACCTGTGACATGCCGGCGGGCGGCTTCGGCTCGTCGTCCGTGGTGTCCTGACCGACCGCGGACGCGGGACCGACGAGGAAAACGGACAGCAAAGCGGCAGAGGTGACCGACAGCGCGGCCTTCTTGAGAGCTGGCACGGTCGAAAACGTACATGCAGTTGATCTGAATATGGATACCGGAGGTATGACCCGCCGTGTGTACCGCCGGGACAGCCCACCCCGGGCGGAGCGGCCGGAGCGTGACGGAGATACTGATTCCATGAAGCTCAGCCGCCCCGTCTCCTGGTTCCTGCTCGCTTTCGGGGTATGGAGCTGGTTCATTTGGGTCACTTTCGTAAAAAATCTGTGGAAAGACGGCAGTGGTCTCGCCTTCGACGACGCGGGTGACCCGACTGCCTACTTCTGGGTGCATCTGCTGCTCGCCATCACGTCCTTTCTCCTGGGGACGGCAGTGGGAGTGATCGGGTTCCGTGGCGTCAGGGCCCTGCGCAGCCAGGGCTCTTAGTACGTCGACTTCCGGCCGGTGCCGGATGCGGACAAACGAGACGAACGAGGCGGGGAGTGCGCGTGGCGGTCATGGGGTTCGCTCTGCTGGCGACCGCGGTGCTCGCGCTACTGGCCGTCGTGCACCGGTACGTGTGGCGCCGCCTCGTCGGTGACACGACGACAGCGGGCAGCCCCCTGCGCCGGGCCGGAACGGTGGCGGCGTACGTCCTGCCGTTGCTGAGCGTCGGCGCACTGGTCTCCGGGCGCACGGGGGCACCCTTCTGGCTCCAGCAGGTGCTGGCCTGGCCCGGCTACCTCTGGCTGGCCGCCCTGCTCTATCTGACGCTCGCCCTGCTGGCCGGCGAGGCGGTACGGCCGCTGCTGCGCCGGCTGCTCGCCCGCCGGGCCGCGGGTGCGCCCGAAGCGGCCGCGCCGGAAGCGGTGGCGGCGGAGACGGCCGCGCCGGAAGCGGTGGCAACGGAGACGGCCGCGCCGGAAGCGGTGGCGGCGCCCGCCGAACCGGTCACCGCCGCACACGCGTCCACCCTCACGACTGCGGCCCCGGCGGCTCCGGTTCCGCCGACCGCGGCCCCCGCGTCCCCGGCCCCCACCCCCGCCGGCCCTTCGCGCCGCCTCTTCGTCGCGCGGGCGGTCGGGGGCGCCGCCGCTGCCGCCGGACTCGGTACGACCGGCTACGGCGCCTACGGGGTGTTGCGCGGCCCCCGCGTCAAGCGCGTCACCGTCCCGCTCGCCAGGCTGCCCCGGTCCGCCCACGGCTTCCGGATCGCCGTCGTCAGCGACATCCACCTGGGCCCGATCCTGGGCCGGGCCCACACCCAGCGGATCGTCGACACGGTCAACCGGACCCAGCCCGACCTGATCGCGGTCGTCGGGGACCTGGTCGACGGATCGGTCGCCGATCTCGGCCCGGCCGCCGAGCCGCTCGCCCGGCTCCGCTCCCGGCACGGCGCGTTCTTTGTCACCGGCAACCACGAGTACTACTCGGGGGCCGCCGAATGGGTTGATCACGTAAGGGAATTGGGCCTTCACCCGCTGGAGAACTCCCGGGTCGAGGTCGACGGCTTCGATCTCGCCGGAGTCAATGACATCGCGGGCGAGAGCGAGGGGCAGGGCCCCGACTTCGGCCGGGCGCTCGGCGACCGGGATCCCGGTCGTGCCGCCGTCCTCATGGCCCACCAGCCCGTCGTCATCGACGAGGCGGTCGAGCACGGCGTGGACCTGCAGCTCTCCGGGCACACCCACGGCGGCCAGCTCTGGCCGGGCAACTACATCGCGGAACTGTCCAATCCCACGGTCGCGGGGCTCGAACGCTACGGCGACACCCAGCTGTACGTCACACGCGGCGCGGGCGCCTGGGGTCCGCCCGTGCGGGTCGGGGCGCCGTCCGACGTCACCGTCGTCGAGCTCGCGTCCCGCCGGGCGTAATCGCCGCACTGTTCACAATCCCCGCCCAACGACTCCGAAATGCCCGTTCGGGTGACCGGTGATGAACCCTCTGTATTCGACCTATCGACCCAAGGTTTCAACTAACGAACAAAAGGCTATGAGCCTCCGATTTCCTCTTCCAGATGTGAAAACCGTGTGATTGGCTGAGCGCGAACGTGCGGTGATCTGCGTATCTGAGCGCGACGCCGAGGTGGGGCTGGTAAGGGAGAGCACGGCAATGCGGTCGATCCGGCTACGGATTCTCGCGATTCTCGCGGTATTGGTCATCGCAGGCGTCGGCGCCTGGCAGTTGCTTCCCTCGGATGAGGGGAAGAGTGATCCGGTCACGGTCGGCACGACCGACGAGGTGACCTCGCTAGACCCGGCGGGCGCGTACGACGCGGGTTCGTGGGCGATGTACAGCAACGTCTACCAGTCGCTCATGACGTTCAAGTCCGGGGCGATCGTCCCCGAGCCGGACGCCGCCGAGAGCTGCGGCTTCATCGGCGGGAAGCTGCAGACGTACCAGTGCAAGCTCCGTGACGACGTGACCTTCTCCGACGGCAAGGAGATCACCGCCGAGGACGTCAAGTACTCCTTCGACCGGATGATGGAGATCAAGACGGACGTCGGTCCCTCCGTCCTGTTCCCCAGTCTGAAGAACGTGGTGGCCGAGGGCCGGACCGTCACCTTCAACCTCTCCGCGCGCGACGCGACCTTCCCGCAGAAGCTCGCCACCGGTGCGGGTTCGATCGTCGAGAAGGACGCCTACTCGGAGCGCAAGCTGCGCACCGACAACAAGGTCACCGGGTCCGGGCCGTACGTGCTGAAGTCGTACAACCCGGGTGTCTCCGCGGAGCTCGTGCCGAATGCGAACTACAAGGGCGCGCTGAAGAGCACCGGTGGTCCGGTCACCGTGCGCTACTACAAGCAGTCGGACGAACTCCTGGCAGCCTGGAAGTCCGGGCAGGTCGATGTCACGCACCGTCAGCTCCCGTCGTCCACGCTCGCCGAGCTGGACACCGCTGACGTCGGCCAGCGCGTGACCGAAGCCGACAGCGCCGAGATCCGCAACCTGGTCTTCAACGTCCGCAAGAGCTCACCGCTCGCCGACAAGAAGGTCCGCCAGGCCATCGCGGCGCTCATCGACCGCGCGCCCCTGGTGACGGACGTCTTCAAGAGCACCGTCGAACCGCTCTACTCGCTGATCCCGCAGGGCTACATCGGGCACAGCACCCCGTTCTTCGACGCGTACCCCGCGCCCGATTCCGAGCGTGCCAGGGAACTGATGCTGGAGGCGGGTGTCCAGCTGCCGCTGCACATCAACTTCGCCTATCGCGACGATGCCGAGTACACGAAGGAGTCCGCGGAGATCCGTCGCCAGCTGGAGGCGGACGGGCTGTTCAAGGTCACGATGAAGGCCGTGGAGTGGCAGACCTTCCAGAAGGGGTACGCGGCCGGTGAGTACGACATGTACACCCTCGGCTGGCTCCCCGACTACCCCGACCCCGACACCTTCAGCCAGCCGCTCGTCGGCCGCGACAGCAGCCTTCACAACGGCTACACCAGCAAGAAGATGGACCAGCTGATCAGCTCCACGCTGCAGTACAGCGACCGCAGCCGCACCTCGGCCGACTTCAAGGAGCTGCAGAAGCTGGTGGGCGAGGACGTGCCCCTCGTACCGCTGTGGCAGAAGAAGGACTACGTCCTCGCCAAGCCCGACATCTCCGGTTCGCAGTACCTCTCCGACGGCACCGGCATCTGGCGGCTGTGGGAACTGGGCTGGATCTGATCGGCATCGGTGCACGACGGCGAGCGGCCGTCCCGGGATTCGGATCCCGGGACGGCCGCTCGGTCGTTTCCGCACCGTCCTGCCGTCGTCACCCGGCCGCGGTCCGGCCCGTCGCTCCGGGCAGGAACTCCTCCAGCACCTCGTAGACCTGGCGCACGAGCGGCCGCAGCACCCGGAACCGGGACAGGGCGACGGCCCGCGCGACGATCGGGGCGGTGCGCTCGACGAGGCGGCGGCTGCGTTCGGCGTCGTCCGTCCGGTCGTAGACCCAGTACAGCACCAGGCCCATCTGGTTCAGCCACATCAGCTGGGGCAGCAGCTCGGCCAGTTCGGGGTCGATCTTGGTGCCGGAACCCGCCAGGCAGCGCTCGTGGATGGAGATCGCCGCCTCACGCGCGGCGACCGAGTCCTGCGAGAACGGGCTGAGCGGGCTTTCGGGGTCCGCGGCGTTCTTGAAGAACTGGGCGGCGAAGCGGTGGTACGGCTCCGCCACGTCCAGCCAGCAGAGCAGGACCCCGCGGATGCGTACCGCGAGGTCCTTGTCGCCGGCCAGGACCTGCTGGACCGCCGCTTCGTGCTCGGCGGCGATCCGGTCGTAGAAACCCTGGACGAGATGTTCCTTGGACGAGAAGTAGTAGTACGCGTTCCCCACGGAGACGCCGGCCTCCTGGGCGATGGCCCGCATCGTCGTCTTGTCGTAGCCGCGTTCGGCGAAGAGCCGGAGCGCGGTTTCGAGGATGAGTGTGCGGGTCTGCTCGCTCTTGGGAGCCTTGACTTCCTTCACGTCGTTCTCTTCCTTCACCACGGTCCCGAGGGTATCCGGACCGGCTACGTTCCAGGGCCGGGGCCCCGCACCCGGCACTCCCCGCCCGCACCTCCGCCGCCGTCCGTGCGGCACGGCTCGGCCGTCAGGGAGCGGTACTTGGCGGCGGCGAGGACGGTGGCCCGGGCGAACGGCCGGCCGGCCGGGGTGGTCAGCCAGTGGGCCGTCGGCCGGTACCCGTCCAGCGCCCAGAGGCAGACGATCCACGCGGAGGTGGAGCGGTAGATCTGCCCCCGGTCACCGATCACCGTGATCTCCTCCAGCGTGCCGGAGTGGTCGAGACCGGGAAAGCGGCGGTGCGCCTCCGCCGAGTCCGCCGGCACGAGGTCGAGTGGGACCAGCTGACGCCGGCTCATCAGCCACTGGCGCAGATGGACGCAGAGCGAGCACTGTGCGTCGTAGAGCACGGTGAGCCGTTCGACGGACAGCCGCCGTCCATCGGTGCGGGTCGTCATGGCCGGTCCTCACACCCTGGGGGCGGGCGCGGCCCACGGTCCCTGTCCCGGGCCCTGACCCACCCAGCCCTGCGGCGAGACGGGCGGGGTCTGCTCGCGTTCCATCAGGCCCCGGCGGCGGATCTTGTTCAGCACGTAGACGTTGCCCAGGTGCATGACCCCGAGGACGAGCAGGACGACGCCGACCTTGACCGACAGTGCCTCGAAGAGCTGCCGGGCGTCGGCGACGCCGTCGGAGTTCTTCAGGTAGAGCGTCACGAACCCCAGGTTGACCAGGTAGAAGCCCACCACCAGCAGGTGGTTGACGGCGTCGGCGAGCTTCTCGTTCCCGTGCAGCACATCGGCGAGGAACACCTTGCCGTTGCGGCTGAGCGTGCGGGCGACCCAGATGGTGAGCGCCACGCTGATGAGCAGATAGATGACGTACGCGACAACAGTGAGGTCCATGCCCCACCCTCCCTTGAACGCGTTCAAATGCTGTTGTCATGGACTGTAGACCCGTCTTTGAACATGTTCAAGCCGCGGCTTCGGTGGTGGCCGTCACGCTCTTCGCGGGCGGTCCGAAGTTCCGTACGCCCGGCACGGCCGCCGTGGCCAGGCAGGCCGCACCGACCATCAGTCCGGCTGCGGCGAGGGGGACTTCGGCGCCCCATGCGGCAGCGGCGAGCGGGGCCAGGGTGTAGCCGAGCGGCATCGCGCCGAGCGAGAGCAGCCAGTCGTACGAGGTCACCCGGGCGAGCGCGTGCGTGGGGACGGCGGACTGGACGGCGGTCTCCCAGACCGGGTTGAGGAACCCGAGTCCGGCCAGGGCGATCCCGTACGCGATGACGGCGACGGCGACGGGGGCGTGCGCGGCCAGCAGGCAGAGCGGGAGTGCGTAGAGGGCGAGGCCCAGGTTGGCGACGAGGACCGGACGGCGTGGCCGGGCGCGGCCGGCCACCAGGGAGCCGAGCAGCAGTCCGACGGCTCCGGTCTGGAGGAAGGCGACCCAGGCGCCCTTGCCGCCCAGGTCGTGGAGGAAGAGCGCCGGGCCGAGCGTCATCAGGACGGCGGCCGCACCGTTCCAGACGGCGTGGGCGATCAGGCTCGTCCAGTACCAGTCGCGGCTCCGGACCTCGCCCCAGCCCTCCTTGAGGTCGGCGATCACCGAGCGCCGCGGGATGGGGACGTGCCGGATGTCGATCGCGGCCAGCAGTGCGGCGCTCACGGCGAAGGTCGCGCCGTCCAGGACGAAGGCCCAGCCCGGCCCCGCGGTGAACACCAGCGCCCCGGCGACGGCCGGGCCGCCGATCCGGGTCGCGCTGCCGGCCACGGCCATCAGGGCGTTGGCGCGCAGCAGTCCGGACTCCGGCACGGTGCCGCGGATGAGCGGCGAGACGGTGGGCATCGAGAAGGCACCGGCGGCGCCGCCGATCGCCTCGGCCACGGCGATCTGCCACAACGCGGGTGTCCCGGAGAGCAGTTCGGCGCCGACGAAGAGCTGGGTGACGCACCGTACGAGGTCGGTGGTCAGTGCGACCGTGCGGGCGTTGAAGCGGTCACCGACCACGCCGCCGAGCGGCAGCAGGAGCAGCTTCGGCACCATCGCGCAGGCGAGCACCAGGGCGAGGGCGCCGGTCGAGTCGGTGGCCAGGTAGACGGCGATGCCGAGTGCGGCGGGGATCGCGGCGTCACCGAGCAGCGAGAGGCTGCGTCCGACGAAGAGCAGACGGAAGGACCGGGTACGTAAGGGGTGAGGCATGGGCGGGAATCTATTTCGTCACCGAACTATTCGTCAACGAAATATCAACTTCCGAAGCGTGGGAGGGTCCGGCGTAGGCTGTGGCTCATGCAGCAACGCGACTGGACCGACGGCCACGTGGAGCGATGGAAGCCGGTACTTCCCGACCTCGACCCCGATGTCGAGGGCGCGGTGACGCGGATGAAGAAGCTCTCCGTCCATCTGCGCCGGGTGCGTGAGCAGTCCCTGGTCGACTTCGATCTGGACCGCCAGGAGTTCGACACGCTGCACAAGCTCGCCGGCCGCAGCGGCAAGGCGGCCCCTTCCGAGCTCGCCGCCGACCTCGACCTCGCGCCCGCCTCCGTCACCGGCCGGCTGGACGCCCTGGAGCGCCGCGGATTCGTCCGCCGCAAGCCTTCCATCACCGACCGGCGGCGCGTCGATGTGGAGTTGACGGACGAGGGCCGCGCGACCTGGCTGGGCGCGATGGACATCCTCGGCCACGAGGAGTACCGGCTGCTGGGCGTGCTCGACAAGGACGAACGCACGCTGTTCAACGACATGTTGCGGCGCATCATGGTGGTCGCGGAGCACAAGGGCGGCGCGGACTGGGACTGACGGTCGAGGCAGCGCACCGGGCCTGCGAGGAGCCGTGGCGCCCGGCCTCGCAGGCCCGCCCCCCGCGGCACCGCCCTCGCCCCCGCACCCGGCCCTGCGAGGTGTCTCCCCGGCCCCGCTCGCCGTCCCGCTCACCGGCCCGTCAGGCGCCTTCCCCGGCGCCCTTGCGGTCCCGGTCTCCCGTGCCGTCCCCGGCCCCAGTGCCGTCCCCGGCCCCAGTGCCGTCCCCGGCCCCAGTGCCGTCCCCGGCTCCCTCGCGGCCCTGGGGCGTTCCCTCGGCGGCGTGCCGCGCCAGTTCGGCACGGAGCTCGTCCGGGCCGAGGGCCAGCAGCTCGCCGATCGCCGCGTTCCACCCCTCGGCCGCCCGTTCCGCTCCGGACCGGAACTCCCGTCGCAGCGGCCCGCCGGCCACCAGCAGGGCGACCGCGGCGAGCGGCCGCAGCAGCCATCGTCCGCGCACGGTCACCGTGACCTCCACCCGCCACCGGCCGTCGTCGGTCCGCTGCGGCCGCAGATACAGCCGGGCATCGGCCAGCAGGTGCTTCACCCGGGCCGTCGCCGGGGCGCGCGCCACCGGCAGGGCCCCGGGCGGCAGCGCAGCCGCCGACCACCACGAGGCCAGATCGATCCGCGCCTTCCCCGATCCGCGCTGCAGCACCCCCGAGTCCGCCGGGCCCCTCATCCGCGCCTCCGCCTCCACCAGCCGCGGCTGGTCGGGGCTGCGCAGACGCAGGGTCAGCCGCGCCGTGAGCTCGTCGGAGGACAGCAGCTGCTCCACGGCGACCGCGCTGCCGCGCCGCCACTCGCGCACGACCATGGTCATCTGTTCCGTCGCGCCGGCCCCCGTGAGGGCGTACCGCGCGCCCGGCCGCAAGTGACGGCCCCTGACCAGCTGGAGATCAGCGACGGGTGTCCCGTCCCCCAGGACGACGTCCCGGCCGCGGGCCCGGGTGGATTCGGCGAAGTCGCACATCAGCGCGGTCACTTCGCGGAGCCACTCCGGCTCCACGGGCAGGACGGTGACGGAATGCCGGAGCACGGCCATGGTCTCCCGCCCCCTTCGGATGCTCCCGGGTCCGTTCGCCCGGGGGGTCCGACCGTACCGCCGGGCAGCTCCCCGTACGGCAAGAGGCCCCGTCCTCCGCAGTGTTCCTGCGGAGGACGGGGCCTCTTGGTGCGCTCGGAGAATCCCGGCGATCCCGTGGGATCAGAAGCGACGCGTGATCAGCGCGCGCTTGACCTCCTGGATCGCCTTCGTGACCTCGATGCCACGCGGGCAGGCGTCCGTGCAGTTGAAGGTGGTGCGGCAGCGCCACACACCGTCACGGTCGTTGAGGATCTCCAGGCGCTGCTCGCCGCCCTCGTCACGCGAGTCGAAGATGAAGCGGTGCGCGTTGACGATCGCCGCCGGGCCGAAGTACTGGCCGTCGTTCCAGAACACCGGGCACGAGGACGTGCACGCGGCGCACAGGATGCACTTGGTGGTGTCGTCGAAGCGCTCGCGGTCCTCGGGGGACTGCAGACGCTCGCGGGTCGGCTCGTTCCCCTTGGTGATGAGGAAGGGCATGACGTCGCGGTAGGCCTGGAAGAAGGGGTCCATGTCGACCACGAGGTCCTTGAGGACCGTGAGGCCCTTGATGGCCTCGATCGTGATCGGCTTCTCCGGGTTCAGGTCCTTGATCAGCGTCTTGCAGGCCAGCCGGTTCTTGCCGTTGATCCGCATCGCGTCGGAACCGCAGATGCCGTGCGCGCACGAGCGGCGGAACGTCAGCGTGCCGTCGGTCTCCCACTTGATCTTGTGAAGGGCGTCGAGGACACGCTCCTTCGGGTCGATCTCGATCTGGAAGTCCTGCCACTGGGCCTCGTCGGAGACCTCCGGGTTGAACCGGCGGATCCGGAAGGTGGCCGTGATGTACGGCGAGTCGGCGAAACCGGCCTCGGGCTCAGGAGCCCTGTCTGCCTTTTCCAAGGTGGGGGTAGCCATCAGTACTTACGCTCCATCGGCTGGTAGCGGGTCACGAC
Source organism: Streptomyces sp. NPDC002809 (assembly GCF_040295435.1). Taxonomy (NCBI): domain Bacteria; kingdom Bacillati; phylum Actinomycetota; class Actinomycetes; order Kitasatosporales; family Streptomycetaceae; genus Streptomyces; species Streptomyces sp. NPDC002809. The sequence continues at coordinate 10,262 of NZ_JBEOVJ010000067.1, read as the reverse complement.
GACCGGCTTGTAGTCCAGCCGGATCGACTCGGTGCCGTCCTCGGCGACCTCGCGGTACGCCATGGTGTGGCGCATGAAGTTGACGTCGTCGCGGTTCGGGTAGTCCTCGCGGTAGTGACCGCCGCGGGACTCCTTGCGCGCCAGCGCCGAAGTCGCCATGACCTCGGCGAGGTCGAGCAGGTTGCCCAGCTCGATGGCCTCCAGCAGGTCCGTGTTGAACCGCTTGCCCTTGTCCTGGATGGACACGTTGAGGTAGCGCTCGCGCAGCTCGGCGATCTTGTCGACCGCGGTCTTGATCGTCTGCTCGGTGCGGAACACCATCACGTTGGCGTCCATGCACTCCTGCAGCTCCAGGCGGATCGCCGAGACGCGCTCGGTGCCCGTGGAGTTGCGCAGCCGCTCGACCTGGTCGACGACCGTCTGCGCCGGGTTCTCGGGAAGCTCGATGTAGTCGTTCTTCGCGGCGTACTCGGCGGCGGCGATGCCCGACCGGCGTCCGAAGACGTTGATGTCGAGCAGCGAGTTGGTGCCCAGGCGGTTGGCGCCGTGCACGGAGACACAGGCGACCTCGCCGGCGGCGTACAGGCCCGGGACGACGGTGGTGTTGTCGGCCAGCACCTCGCCCTCGACGTTGGTCGGGATGCCGCCCATGGCGTAGTGCGCGGTCGGCTGGATCGGGATCGGGTCCGTGTAGGGCTCGATGCCGAGGTACGTACGCGCGAACTCCGTGATGTCCGGGAGCTTGGCGTCCAGCTGCTCCGGCGGCAGGTGCGTGAGGTCGAGGTAGACGTGGTCGCCGGCCGGACCGCAGCCGCGGCCCTCACGGATCTCCGTGTAGATGGAGCGGGACACGACGTCACGGGACGCGAGGTCCTTCATGACGGGCGCGTACTTCTCCATGAAGCGCTCGCCGTCCTTGTTGCGGAGGATGCCGCCCTCACCGCGGGCGCCCTCCGTCAGCAGGATGCCCATGCGCCAGATGCCGGTCGGGTGGAACTGGAAGAACTCCATGTCCTCCAGCGGCAGACCCCGGCGGTAGCAGGCGGCCTGGCCGTCACCGGTCAGGGTGTGCGCGTTCGACGTCACCTTGAAGAACTTGCCGGTGCCGCCCGAGGCGTAGATGACCGACTTCGCCTGGAAGACGTGGATCTCGCCGGTGGCCAGCTCGTAGGCGACGACGCCGGCGGACTTCTTGACGCCGTCCTCCTCGACGACCAGCTGGTCCAGGACGTAGAACTCGTTGAAGAACTCCACGCCCTCCTTGACGCAGTTCTGGTACAGCGTCTGGAGGATCATGTGGCCGGTGCGGTCGCCCGAGTAGCAGGCGCGGCGGACCGGGGCCTCACCGTGGTTCCGGGAGTGACCGCCGAACCGGCGCTGGTCGATCTTGCCCTCGGGCGTACGGCCGAACGGCAGGCCCATCTTCTCCAGGTCGAGAACGGCGTCGATGGCCTCCTTCGCCAGGATCTCGGCGGCGTCCTGGTCGACCAGGTAGTCGCCGCCCTTGATCGTGTCGAAGGTGTGCCACTCCCAGTTGTCCTCCTCCACGTTGGCGAGCGCTGCGGCCATGCCGCCCTGCGCCGCGCCCGTGTGGGAGCGAGTGGGGTAGAGCTTGGTCAGCACGGCGGTGCGGCTGCGCTTGGTCGACTCGATGGCCGCGCGCATGCCGGCGCCGCCGGCGCCGACGATGACGGTGTCGTACTTGTGGATCTGCATGGTTTACCTCTGGTCCTTCGGGCCCGGCGCCTAGCGGATGTTCGGGTCGAAGGTGAAGATCACCAGCGTGCCCAGCAGGACGGTGAACACCGTGGCGGTGTACAGCAGCATCTTCAGCCAGAAGCGGGTGTTGTCCCGTTCGGCGTAGTCGTTGATGACCGTACGGAGACCGTTGGCACCGTGCAGCATGGCGAGCCACAGCATCGCCAGGTCCCACATCTGCCAGAACGGCGAGGCCCAGCGGCCCGCCACGAAGGCGAAGCCGATCTTGGAGACGCCGCCGTCCAGCACCAGCTGGATCAGCAGGTGGCCGATGACGAGGACGACCAGCACGATGCCCGACAGGCGCATGAAGAGCCAGGCGTACATCTCGAAGTTGGTGCGCGAGCCCTTGGGGGTCTTGCCGGTCCGCTTGCGCGGCGGCTCGATGACGGGCGCCGGGTTGTCGACGTCGTACAGGGCTGCGCCCTCGACGTCGCCGATCGCGGAAGTCTCGGTGGACATTGGCCTCAGCTCCCGAATACTTCGCGTACGGCGTGGCCGAGGACGGGGTACAGGGCCCCGACCATCAGCACGATCCAGATACCCAGTACGGCCCAGAGCATCTGCTTCTGAACGCGCGGGCCCTTGGCCCAGAAGTCCACGGCGACGATGCGCAGACCGTTGAGCGCGTGGAAGAGAATCGCGGCCACCAGGCCGTATTCGAGGAGCGCGACGATCGGCGTCTTGTACGTGGACACGACGTCGTCGTATGCCTCGGGGGAGACGCGGACGAGTGCGGTGTCCAGGACATGTACGAACAGGAAGAAGAAAATGAGGACACCGGTGACTCGATGAGCCACCCAGGACCACATGCCTTCCCGGCCGCGGTACAGCGTTCCAGCCGGCACGGAAGAACCCTCCGGGAGCGGGGATTGGGGTCGGCCGGCTTGACTGTCGGTCTGACCCGGCCGGGTACGGTCCACCGGCCCCGGCCATCGTAGCGACGGATTGTCGGTTCGATCGCGCGGGGGCCTCTGGTGTGATCAAAGTGGCAATGAATCAGGCACGGACGGGCTATGGACAGGGGTCGACGGGCCTGTTTGCCCGCCTGTGGCGGGGAATCGGCGCGCCGGGGTCCGCCGCCAACCCGTTACTGACTCGATACCAGCTCGATGATGCGTCCCCGGGCGAGTCGCCGCATCTCGTCGGCCGTGACCACCCGCTCGTGTTCGGGCTCGTGCCCCAGCCGGGCCCGGATGCCGGCCAGCACCTGGTCGGGGTGCTCGGCGGGCCGGACGTCGTCCAGGCAGATCACGAAGACATGACCGAACCTGCATTCGTACGCGGCGTGCGCGGCCGCCAGCGCGAGATGGGCGGAGTGCGGCGCGTCCGGGGGCAGCCCCGGGGAGACCTCGACGGCCAGCGCCTCGGTGCGGTCGGTGGGGGAGAGGTCGTAGCCCGCCTCGTCGGCGGCGGCGAGCAGTGCGTCCAGGTCCGGGTACGGGCGGTGGCCGGCCAGCCGCTGCGCCCAGCGGCGGCTGCCGTAGCACTCCAGCAGGACGGCCTCGGCCTCGGCGGCGGGCGCCGCGTTGAACCGGCGCAGGCAGTAGGAGGTGCGGCCGGGCACGGATCCACGGTTCTGTACGGGCACCGCGGCCCGCCGGGCGGAAGGGGGCGGCTGCTCGGGGAGGCCGGCCTGGGACTCGCTGGACCTGGACAGCGTGGGCTCCTCGAATCAACGGCATCTGTGAACCTGGAGTGGGGAGGGACCGAAGAGATCAGGTAGATGCAGGGTGAAGGGAGAGACGAATGTGCCTCAAAGCTAGCGACGCGGGGCAACGGCCGTCCGACGGATGCGCGAATTTCACCCGGACGGGAGAGTTTCGGGATGCCTGAGAGTCCAATCGGCGAGGAGAATGCCCGGCTATCTCCCTACATCCACTCCGTTTCTCTCCCTCCTGCCCTCTTTCCCCCCGAAACCGGAGGTTTCTGACTGATGGCACCCTCACGCGGCGCCCTCATGGCCGTTGCGGCGGTGGCCGCGGCGACCGTCACCGTCGCCGCCTGCGACAGCTCCGGCACCGAACACCGCAACGGCGCCGAGACGTCCCGCTCGGCGGCGTCACCGTCCGCGTCCCCCAAGCCCTCCCCGACCCGGAGCTACCCGCTCTCGAAGACACCCCGCACCATTCCCTCCGTACGCGAACACACCCCCGCCCGCGGCCCCGGCTGGCAGCCGGGGAAGAACAGCGCCGTGGTGATCGGCAAGGGCGACAAGGCGCTCGCCGACGAGGGGCGGCTGCTCGCCGGCGAACTGAGGATCAGCTACCGGGGCGAGGCCGCGGCCCGTGCGGGCGACGTGGAACTGGCCCTGAACCCGAAGGCCGGGGGCGGGCCCGAGTCGTACGCCCTGCGGACCCACGACGGACGTGTCACGATCAGCGGACCCGCCGAGGCAGGCGTCTTCTACGGCACCCGCACCCTCAAGCAGTCCGTGCGCGCCGACGGCACCATGCCCGAGGGCGAGGTGCGCGACCGTCCCGACCGCCCGCAGCGCGGGCTCAACCTCGACATCGCGCGCAAGCACTACAGCGCCGGCTGGATCAAGGACCGGCTGCGCAGCATGGCCGACATCAAGCTCAACCAGCTCGGCCTGCACTTCTCCGACGACCAGGCCTTCCGCATCGAGTCCGACACCCACCCCGAGGTCGTGTCGCCCCAGCACCTGACCAAGGCCGAGGTGCGGAGCATCGTCGACCTGGCCGGCCGGCTGCACATCGAGGTCGTCCCCGAGATCGACTCCCCGGGCCACCTCGGGGCGGTCCTGCTCGCCCACCCCGAGCTCCAGCTGCGCAACGTCTCGGGCGTGCCCTCGAAGGGATCGCTCGACATCTCGAAGCCGGGCGCGGCGAAGCTCGTCGACGAGCTCCTCGGCGAGTACACCGAACTGTTCGGGGGCGCCTACTGGCATCTGGGCGCCGACGAGTACCAGGCACTCACGGTGCCTGATCCCGCCGCCTCGTACCCGCAGCTGCAGCGCGCGGCCGTGAAGAGGTACGGGGCGCAGGCCGGCATCGAGGACCTCGCCACCGGCTGGCTCAACGACCGGGCGGCGGTGGTCCGGCCGCACGGCATGAAGCCCAAGGCGTGGAACGACGGGCTCTTCCGCGACAGCACCGTCCGGGCCGACAAGGACATCGAGATCGAGTACTGGACGGGCAAGGAGTACGGTGCCCGGCCGCCGGAGGACTACCTGCGCGAGGGGTTCAAGATGCTGAACCTCAACGACGAGTTCCTCTATTACGTGCTCGGCCAGCCCAACGCCTTCGTCTATCCCACGGGCAAGCGCATCTACGAGCAGTGGACCCCTCTCGTGCTGCGCGGCACGAGTCCCGTTCCTGCGAAGTACTCGGACCAGATCCTCGGCGGCCGGTTCGCCGTCTGGGGCGATCTGCCGAACGCCCAGACCGCGGAGCAGGTGGCGCAGGGCATCCGGATGCCGCTGCGGGCGACGTCCCAGAAGCTGTGGGATCCGGGCAAACCGAAGCTCAGCTGGGACGCCTTCAAGGCGCTCGCGACGGAGATCGACCAGGGCTGACCGCGGATGGTCCGAACCCCGTGGACAGCGTGGCGCGCGGAGGCTACCTTCCGCTTGCCGCGTGGTCCGGGGAGGGACGCGCGCTCCGTGCGTAGACGTCCGAATCCTGGGGGGTTCCACTTTCATGCTCTGCTCGCTCTGCGGTACGAGACCTGCCACCACCGCCGACGGGCGGTGCACGGTGTGCGCCGCCTTCCGCCGTTCACGGGCGGGCGGGCTGATGCCGACGCCGGCGGGGCCGCAGACCACCCGGTTCCTGCGGTCACCCGTCGGGCTCGGCAAGGCGGTGTGCGTGCTGCTCGGCGCGGTGGCCGTGGCGGACGTGCTGGCGCTCGGTGCCGGTGTCCACTCGCGGCAGGTGCTCAGCGAGGGGATGGCCGACGACTTCCTGACGTACGACGAAGCGGCGGGGGACCGCGCCGACATGCTGTACCAGGCCTCCGGATCACTGCAGGTGCTGACCTTCCTGGCCACCGTCGTGGTCTTTCTCGTCTGGTTCCGGCGAGTCCGGCTCAACGCGGAGGTGTTCGACGCGTACGCCCACTCGATGCGGCCCGGCTGGGCGATCGGCGCCTGGTTCGTACCCGTCGGTGCTCTCTGGCTGCCCCACCGTGTCGCGAGCGGCATCTGGACCGCGAGCTCCCCGGGCGGCAGCAGCCGGCCTACGGCCCCACGCGGGCTGCTGCACGCCTGGTGGGCGGCGTTGCTCTGCTCCGTGGCCTTCTCCCGGTACGCCGAGCAGGTCTACTCGGACGCCGAGGAGCCGGACGAGATCCTGAACGCCTTCGACCAGGTCATGGCCGCCGACGCGTTCGACATCGTCGCCGCCGTGCTCGCGATCCTGTTCGTGCGCCGGCTGAACGCGATGCAGGGCGAGCGGGCGGCGCAGGGGCCCGCTCCCGTCGTCGCGCCGATTCCGGCGGAGCGGGCCGACTGGCGCCGGGCGCACTGACGACCTGGCGCGAGTGCCGGACGACAGCGGGGCCGAGCGGCTGATATCAGACGGTACGAGTGACGATTTTCGGCCATTCGGCGCTGAAGGCGATAAGACGACGCGCTGCGTCCCCGTACGTCCGTGCACGGGGAGGCCGACGGGAGACGCCGATGAGCCTGCTCGAACTGATCGCCGCCGCTGACGCCCGGGGGCTCGCCGCGAGCGGGGCCGCCTGCCTCGACCGGTGCCTGCCGCAGCCCACCAGCGGGACCGAACCGGATCCCCTGCGCCCGCTCTGGGCCGGCTGCGCCGACCCGGACGACTGGCCGGACCGGCTGGCCGAGGCGCGGGCGGCGCTGGACGCCCTGCCCGATCCGCCGGAGAGCGTCCTGCGCATCCGGACTCTGCTCGGCGAGGCCCCCGCGGACCGGTCGGACGAGGCGCTGCGCGCCTGGGCGGGCGCGTGCTCGGTGCTGGCCCTCGACATCCACTGCGGGCACGACGCCGTACGCGCGGACGCCACGGAGCTGGTGGAGCGCTGCCGGGCCGGCGATCCGGAAGGGGCGGGGCCACTGCTGTCCGGGGAGGCCGCCCGGCAGGTCCGGATCCTGGAGATGCTCGCGGAGACCGGGGACGCCGCCCCCAAGGGTGCGGGGCTGCGCCAGGTGAGGGACGTCTCGACCGAGGGCCGGCGGGTGCTGCGGGCCGCGGTCTCCCGGCGGGCCCGGGTGCGCGGCTGACGCGGTACCGGTCCGCCTCCGGGGCGGGTTGCCCCGGAGCCGGACGCGACGACGGGCCGGATCATGGAGTGGATCAGGGCCGTCGTCGCGCACCTCCGCACCTCGCCGTCGGCCGGCCTGCGGACCGGCCTCGGCGATGTTTGGCGCCGGCGGCTGGACGCCTGCCCCGACGAGTGACGGAGAGACGGCTACCGGGCCGCCCCTGGCCTGCCCGGAGCGGCTGCTCTCTGCCTCCCGGGCCCGCGTCGACCTTCGTCGCCGGCACGTTCACCGAGGCTGCGGATCTTCGAGTGGTGAGATCTGGCAGGTGGGACACGCCGTACTCTCCGGCAGGAGAACTGGTCAGGGCTGACGAACCGATCCCGGGCTTCGACGAGTTGGAGGATCGCTTGCTCGCGGGCCGGCGTCGCCTTCGCGCATGCGGATGATTGCCGTGTCGTCGCAGATGGCAAAGCCCGTGAAGCAGCCATCGCGGTAGCAGTGCCCCGATGCCTTGGAGGGCGGGATTCCCGCCAAGCGTGGCTACGGGACAGCCCTAGGGCTGTGCAGATCCGATGGGAGCAACTTCGGTTCCGATGGGAGCAACTTCGGTGAGAATCACCATGGACGGCGACTGGCGCGCGGCGGTGACGGACGAGCCGCTGCACATCACCCCCCGCTTCGCAGGCGACGCCGTGTGCGTCATGCCCTGCGCGGACGTGAAGGAGCGTGAACGGTTCGTCGCGGAAGGCTTCGGTAGCCGGCACTGGCTGTGGGACACCCCCGATGTCTTCCGGTTCGCTCCGGACAGCCGGCAACTGGTCGGGGCCGAACTCCAGTTGCCGTACGTGTCCGCCGCCGCCGAGACGTCCACCCGCCTTCCCGCCATGCCTGCCGTACGCCCGGGCGGGCTCCGCGCGGAGGAGGTCCGGGACTTCCGGCATGAGACGTGCACGGTGCTGTGCCGCGCTCCCGGCGACGCCATGCTGATCTGTTTGCGCGACCTCGACGTCCTGGGTGAACCGCTGGAGGCCTGCATCGGCATCGCCCCGGACGTGGCGCTCCTCGTCCAGCACGGCACCGTCGTCGGCTGGTATCTGAACGACCCGGTCCGGTACTTGACCACTTGGTTCGCCGGCCCTGATCCAGCCCCGCCGTCCGACACCACGCGTCGGCTGCTCACCGAGTGCCTGGACCTGATCACCACGCCGGTGGTCGACGATCTGGTGGACGGCGAACCCGCCGCCCTGGCCCGACTCCGGGCCGCCGACGAAGCCCTGCGCAACCAACAAGAAGACCGGCACCGGGCCGACGCCCTGCTCGAACTCATCGCCACCATGGTCGAGGACTACGGAAACCGGTGACCGTGGTCGACGCGGGGCGTTCCGCGACGGGGGACATGCCTGGCGCCGCCCCCGTTCCCGGTCCTGCTCCCGACCGTCCATCATGTTCACATCGATCTTCTCGGTCTCGGCGACTGAAGGTAATCTTGGGCCAGGTATTCAAGTTCCGTTTTCGAGGCCCAGCGGGCGGGCTCGCAGTGAACCTGCGGGCGGAATTCGCTCCGATCGAATCCGGGGTCCCGCCGCACAGTATGCAGATACACAGAAGGATCTGGCTCGGCCTACCCGAATCCGGCCTGCACTGGAAGGACGCTGCCTGGTTGGCGTTCGGGGTCTCCATCAATTCCCGCGCCCTGAGTGAACTCCTGCCCGATGGCGTTCTCATTCACGTATCTTCACTCGACCATCCCCTGAGTGACTATCAGTCCGAGGCGGCAGCGCTGGCCATGGACGGGTGGCTCCATGAGCGGTTGGACATGGAGAGTTCAGGTGCTGCCGTCGCGTACGAGGCGTCACGAGGCCAGTTCGCATTCGCTTGGGGGGAGACTGCCTCCCCTTTCTCCGACGCTCCGCGTTGAAGCCTTCTGCGTGGTGAAATCCGCCCTGCCCGCCTGCCCTTGCCGGAGGGCAACCGTTCCTCGGAGGACCAGAATCATGTTCCGTGATCATCAGGAGCTCGATGTGACCGTGATCGCGGTCGCTGCGGTGGGCTCGAAGGTCGATGCCAACGGCGAGACCGGATTCATCGACCAGGTGAAGCACCCCTCCTGGTGGGACGAGAGCAGCGCACCGCCCCGGGCCGGGGACCGGCTGCACGTCGTCGTGCTCGACGCGAGCCGCGAGGAGCCCCGGTTCAGCGCGCTGCAGCTGGACATCGACATCGCGCGTCGCCTCCGGGACGCCGGCGGAGCCTGCCGGGGCAGGCCTTCTCGCAGGCGGATGACGGCAACGGCCGCATTCTCGAAGGTGTGGGAATCAATGTGCCCGGAGTGAAGGCGAAAGAGGGAATCATTGAGGCCCTGGGGTGGGATGCCAAGCTTGCGTCCGGGCGGATGAAGAAATTTGTGACGGAGGCTTGCGGGCATGGGTGAAGAGGCTTCTGGAGAGCTCCAGATCTACTCGGTGGAGGGCAGCGGTGGCGCGGTCGCTACGTGCATTGTCCGCTGCGTAGGCGGCGTGGTGCGCGTCGGTCAGCAGTTCAGGACTCGTCCGACTGGCGACGTAACAGGTGATCCGGTGCTCTTGAATCTGGACTGGATCAATTGCTATGAAACAATGATGGATTTCCTCCATCCGCCCTATGGTGCCGTCGTTCAATTGTCCGGGAGCGGGGTTGAATCACTGAAGCGGGGCGTAATCCTCGCCTCTATCGCAAATGGTGAGTGATGATGGCTCCACGCCCTCGTCAACTGCCCCACGGTACGCAATGGCGCTGATCATCGACTTCGATCGCCCGTCTGTCGCTCAGGGGGCGGAGCCGGGACCGTCTCCACGTCAACGGGAGCGGTACGAAGGTGAGTTGTTTCTCGGTGCCGCGCCACGGCGGAAAGGATCATGGCGCGGAGCCGGCCCGGATCCGGCCCTGAGCCCGTCCGTGCTCCGGCCCGGATCCGGCCCTGAGCCCGTCCGCGCATCGCCACCGGCTGATGCGTCGGCCTGCGCAGTGACGGAGAGGCGATGAGTGAAAGCCAACGCCTGCCGCCGGTCGCCGACTTCTGGTTCCGGAGCCCTCACGGCTGCCGGGACGCTCTCGTGCTCCTGCCCTGTGGGGGAGGGGGCGTCGGGTGGTCCTTCGACGGTGCGGTCGCGGGTGTTCCGGCCGACTTCCCGGGCGCGGAGGCCGCGTTGTCGGCGCCGGACAGCGCGGCGCAGTACGTGTCCACGGTGTCGTCGCCGCCTGCGGCCTCCGCCAGGCGCCGGAACGCCGCGCCTTGGTGTTTGCCGTTGCCCCTGGTCCATGCGTGGCAGAG
>NZ_JBEOVJ010000066.1:0-46983 GCF_040295435.1 Streptomyces sp. NPDC002809 | reverse complement strand
CCCCACCCCGCCCCCCCCCCCCGCCCCCCCCCCCCCCCGGGGCGGGCCCCCCCCCCCCCCCCCCGGGGGGGGGGGGGGGGGGGGGGGGGGGGCCCCCCCCCCCCCCCAAGGGACGGTCAGCCCGCGTTCTCCTCCGGCGCACCGCACGGCGACACGCACGGCCCCTTGCGCCACCACTCCGGCAGCATCGCGATCGCCTCGTCCCCGAGCGGGTTCACACCCGGCCCCGCGGCCAGCGAGTGCCCGACGAGCACGTGCAGGCACTTCACCCGGTCCGGCATGCCGCCCGCGCTCGGGAAGCCCTCCAGCACCTCGATGGCGTCCCGCCGCGCGATGTAGTCCTCGTGCGCGGCCCGGTACGCCGCAGCCAGCTCGGGGTCGGTGCCGAGACGCTCGGTCATCTCCTTCATGACCCCGTTCGCCTCCAGCGTTCCGATCGCGGAAGCCGCACGCGGGCACGTCAGATAGAACGTCGTCGGGAACGGCGTACCGTCCTCCAGCCGGGGCTGCGTCTCGACCACGTCCGGGTTGCCGCACGGGCAGCGGTGCGCGATCGCGCGCAGCCCCCGCGGCGGGCGCCCCAGCTGCTGCTGGAACGCGGCGATGTCCGCGTCGGTGGGCGCGGTGGACTCGGTCTGGGGAGGGGGCGTTTCCATGCCTGCCTAGGGGTTCTGATCGGACTGCTCGAACTGCGGTTCTGCAGATGTGAAAGGAATGCGGCGGCTCAGCCGCGATCGGCGCTGTCGCCCCGGTCGGCGCTGTCGACGCCGTCCCACAGGTTGGAGTGCCACGGCCGGCCGGACTCCTCCGGCTGTCCGTTGCGCTCCTTGACCGCGTCGGGGTCGACCACGGTGTAGCCGGTCTCCCCGGGAAGAAGGTAGTGCAGGTGCTCACGGGCCAGCCGCTTGATGTAGGCGTCGTCCTGGAGCCGCGCCTTCTCGTCGCGCAGCTCCTCCGTACGGACCTCGGCCTCCTGCGCCAGCCGCTCCTGGTCGGCGATCTCGTCACGCTGCGACACGTACTGCCGCATCGGGTACGCGAGGGCGACAACCAGTGAGCAGACGATCAGGGCCAGGAAGGCGGCCCGGCCGGTGAGCCGGGAGCGGCGGGCCTGACGGCGGTTCTGGGACCGGTAGACGCGGGCTGCGGTCTGCTCGCCGAGCAATCGCAGCCGGGTCGCGGTGGAGAACCGGTCCCGGTCCTTCGCGGCCATGTCTCCGCCTCCCCATTACGCACGTCCGTCCCCGCACACGGTACGGGACCGAGTGCGGGGACGGACGGAGGCCGGGGCACTTGACCCCGCCGGGCTTTGCGGGCCCTTGCTGTACGTGTCAGCCCTTGAAGCGCGGGAACGCCGAGCGGCCGGCGTACACCGCGGCGTCGTCGAGGATCTCCTCGATGCGCAGCAGCTGGTTGTACTTGGCGACGCGGTCCGAGCGGGCCGGGGCGCCGGTCTTGATCTGGCCGCAGTTCACCGCGACCGCGAGGTCGGCGATGGTGACGTCCTCGGTCTCGCCGGAACGGTGCGACATCATGCACTTGAAGCCGTTGCGCTGCGCCAGCTCGACGGCGTCCAGGGTCTCGGTCAGCGAACCGATCTGGTTGACCTTGACGAGCAGGGCGTTGGCGGAGCCCTCCTCGATGCCGCGGGCCAGACGCTCCGGGTTGGTGACGAAGAGGTCGTCGCCGACGATCTGCACCTTGGCGCCGATCTTGTCGGTGATGACCTTCCAGCCGGCCCAGTCGTCCTCGTACAGCGGGTCCTCGATGGAGACCAGCGGGTACGCGGAGACGAGCTCCTCGTAGTACTCGGTCATCTCGGCGGCCGAGCGGGACTTGCCCTCGAACTCGTACTTGCCGTCCTTGTAGAACTCCGAGGCGGCGACGTCGAGCGCGAGCGCGATGTCCTTGCCCGGGGCGTAGCCGGCTTCCTTGATGGCCTCGACGATGAGGTCGAGCGCGGCGCGGTTCGACTCCAGGTTCGGCGCGAAGCCGCCCTCGTCACCGAGACCGGTGGACAGGCCCTTGGTCTTCAGGACCTTCTTCAGCGTGTGGTAGACCTCGGCGCCCCAGCGCAGGGCCTCGGAGAAGGACTCCGCGCCGATCGGGGCGATCATGAACTCCTGGATGTCCACGTTGGAGTCGGCGTGCGACCCACCGTTGAGGATGTTCATCATCGGGACGGGCAGCAGGTGCGCGTTCGGGCCACCGAGGTAGCGGAACAGCGGCAGGTCCGAGGCCTCGGAGGCGGCGTGGGCCACGGCGAGCGAGACGCCGAGGATGGCGTTGGCGCCGAGCGAGCCCTTGTTCTCCGTGGCGTCCAGGTCGAACATCGCCTGGTCGATCAGCCGCTGCTCGGTCGCGTCGTAACCGACGAGCTCCGGGCCGATCTGCTCGATCACGGCGAGGACGGCCTTCTCGACACCCTTGCCGTGGTAGCGGTTGGGGTCTCCGTCACGAAGCTCGATGGCCTCGAACGCACCGGTGGAGGCGCCGGACGGAACGGCAGCACGGCCCGTGCTGCCGTCGTCGAGGCCGACCTCGACCTCGACCGTGGGGTTTCCGCGGGAGTCGAGGATTTCCCTGGCTACGACGACGTCGATGGACGGCACGAGGCATCTCCTTCTGGGATATGACGCTGGTGGTGCAGGGTCGCTTTGGCCTTGCGACAAGAGCCTAACCGGCCGGGCCGCATCAACCGGCCGACCGCCCGTCCCCTGGGACGAAAAAGGACTCAAGGGCGGGCACAGCCGGACAAAGGGCCAGAATTTTACTGACGAGTAACTACAACAGTTGAACGATCACGCCGAAACCGGCCGACCCCGGCCCGGCACGCACGGGGGGAAGATGCGCACCGGACCGGGGCGGCCGGAGTGATTCGGCGAGGAGAGATCGCGACTACTTCGTCAGGTGGAGCTGCTGACCCGGGTAGATCAGGTCGGCGTCCGTGACGATGTCCTTGTTCAGCTTGAAGAGCTGCTCCCAGCCGCCCTTGACCTTGTGGTCGGCGGCGATCTTGCTCAGGGAGTCGCCGGTGACGACCTTGTACTCGCCGTCACCCTTCTCGACCTTCTTGCCGGTCGGGGTGGTGACGGTCTTCGACTCGGCCTTGGGGGCGGCCGAACGCTCCGAGCGGTTGGTGGCGGGGGCCTCGGCGCGCTCGGCCTTCTTCGGCTCGGCCTGCTGGACCGGCGCCGACTCCTGCTTCGGGGCGGTCTCCGTCTTGGCGGCGGAGGAGCCGGTGTCGACGCCCGGGTCGACACCGTCGTTGCTCAGGTTGCCGGCACCGGCACAGGACCAGGCGCCCGGGCCCTGCAGGTCGAGGAGCTTCTCGGCGACAGCGATCTGCTGGGCCTTGGTGGCCAGGTCGGCGCGGGCCGCGTACTGGGTGCCGCCGGCGGCGGCCCAGCTGGACTGCGAGAACTGCAGGCCGCCGTAGTAGCCGTTGCCGGTGTTGATGGACCAGTTGCCACCGGACTCGCACTGGGCGACGGCGTCCCACGTGGACACGGAGGCGGCGGAGGCGCCGGTGGCACCCATCAGGGGCACGGCGATGGCGGCACCGGTGACACCGGCGAGCGTGGCGATACGGACGGCCTTGGACGGGCGACGGTGCTTGTTGCCCTTGCTGTTGAGCAGCATCGAGACTTCTCCTCACCGACGCCTACGAGGTGAGCTGTCGGGTTCGGGCCAAGTGAGTTGCCCGGTCGCACGTCCTAGCGCACGACTTCACCCCAAGCCGGTCCTGGTGCGTCTTGCGACGACCGGGCCCGGCGCTTACCTGGGTCCCCCGCTCCTGCCTACGGCGCTTTACGCGTCTGTTCCCTTCGACCGACGGCAGGATTCGGCGTGACGGTCGACGGGGCCCGCGGTGCGAGCGGTTCCGACCGTAAACACACCCACCCCTCATATCCAAAGATGGACATACCGGATAAACAGCCCTTACTTGCATCCGAAGAAGCACTGTTTGCGCAGGTGGGAACGGCTGCGGCGGGACCTCCCGAACAAGACGCGCCAGTTCACGCGAAGAGACCCATGTCTCACTTGGTCAAAAGTGGGACATAGGCCTCTTAACTACCCCAACTTTTGGGGTGTTTTCAGCTGATCATCAGACCGCTCTCACTCGGCCTTCATGCCGAGATCAAGGCTCTGGCCAGGCAGGATGAGGTCCGGGTCGGAGCCCACCTCGGCCTTGTTGGCCTCGTACAGCCCGGTCCAGCCTCCCGGCAGCTTCTGTGCATCAGCAATCGACCAGAGGTTGTCGCCGGCGCGGACGGTGTACGTGCCGTCAGATGCCGGGGCGCCGGTGTCGCGTGCGCCACCGTCACCTCGCGAGGCGTGCCGCCCCGCATCCCGGTCGCCGCCGCCGCTCCGGGTCCCCTCGGGGGCCGGAGCGCCCCGGTGCTTGCCACCCTTCTCCTGCCCCCCGGAGGGGTCCTCCTCGGCGCCGGAGGCGTCCCCGGAGGGCGACGTGGAGGGCGTGGCGGAGGGTGCGGCCGACGGCGAGGCGGACGCGTCCGGCTTCCCGTTCCCGCCCTCCGTGTCGTCCGTGGCCCCGTCCGCGGGCGTCGTCGCGTCCGAGGACGCGTCGTCCGACGCGGCGGCGTCCCCGGAGGGGTCGCCCGCCTCGGACGGGTCCGTACTGCCGGCGGTGTCGTCGGCCGGGGCGCTGCCCGGGTCCACACCCGGCAGGCCGCTGTCCACGACGAGGCCCGAGATGACCGCACAGCTGGGCCACGCCTTCGGGCCCTGGTCCTCCAGGACCTTCTCCGCCACGGCGATCTGCTGCGAGCGGCTGGCGAGGTCCGCGCGCTCCGCGTACGAGTCACCGCCGTACGACTTCCAGACCTCCTGCGAGAACTGCAGGCCGCCGTAGTAGCCGTTGCCGAGGTCGGCGCTCCACATGCCGCCGCTCTCGCACTCGGCCACCCGGTCCCAGGTCGAGGCGTCGGCTGCGTGCGCGCCTGCCGCGCCGAGCAGCGGGATGGCGATGGCCGAACCGGTCACGCCTGCGGCGACGATGATCGCGGGTGCCTGCCGAGGGCGACGGTGTCTGCCGTTCGCGGAGCCCATGGGGATGCCTTCCGTGTGACTGACGAGTGACTGGTGAGTCGAACGGTGAACCTAGCGGGACTCGAACGTGTGTCACAAGTCGATGCAGCAGAGATCACGTGAAAGTCACAGAGTTGACAGAGTGTCACCTTCATCGGACACCGGCCCCGGGGTGAACTCCACGGGCAGCGTGCGCAGTCCGCGCATGATGAGCCCGCCACGCCACCGCAAATCGGCAGGTTCTCCCGCAAGTCGCAGGTCCGGAAGGCGTTTCAGGAGCGTGGCGAGGGCGGCCTGCCCCTCCAGCCGGGCAAGCGGTGCTCCCAGGCAGTAGTGGATTCCGTGACCGTAGCCGAGGTGCTGATTGTCACGCCGCGAGAGGTCCAACGTGTCCGGCCTGCGGAAGCGTTCCGGGTCCCGGTCGGCGGCCGCCAGCACGACGAGCACCGGGTCACCCTCGGCCACCCTCTGCCCGCCGATCGTCAGCGGCTCGATGGCGTACCGCCAGGTCGCCAGCTCCACCGGACCGTCGTACCGCAGCAGTTCCTCGACACCCGTGGCCAACAGCTCCGTCTCCCCCGCGGCCAGGGAACGCTGGAGCTGCGCCCGCTGCTCCGGGTGACCCAACAGGGTGTGGATGCTGTTGCCGATCAAGTTGACTGTGGTCTCAAAACCGGCGAAGAGGAGGATAAAGGCCATCGCGGCGGCCTCGTTCTCCGTCAGGTGCTCGCCGTGGTCGCTCGCCCGGATCAGCCCCGAGATCAGGTCGTCCCCCGGGTTCTCGCGCTTGCGGTGGATCAGTTCCAGGAGATAGCCACGCATCTTCTTCACGGAACGGGCCACCCCGCCGCGCGGGCCGCCGCCGTGGCGGATCATCATGCCCGCCCAGTCCCGGAAGTCGTCCTGGTCCTCGCTCGGAACGCCCAGCAGGTCGCAGATCGCGTAGATGGGGAGCGGGAAGGCGAACTCGTGGATGAGGTCCGCCTCCCCCTTCTCGACGAAACCGTCGATGAGCCGGTCGGTCAGCTCCTGCACACGCGGGGCGAACTCCGCGATGCGACGCGGAGTGAACGCCTTGGACACGAGGCGGCGCAGCCGGGTGTGGTCGGGCGGGTCGATGTTCAGCAGATGTGTCATCAACTCCGCCTTGCGCTCGCCCGGGATCCCCGTCTTCCCCTTGGTGTGCGCGGACCCGGCGTGGTGTGCCGGGTTCTTGGACAGCCGGCTGTCGGCGAGGGCCTCCCTGGCGTCCGCGTACCGCGTCACCAGCCAGGCCTCGACCCCGCTGGGCAGCGTGGTGCGGTGCACGGGACTGTGCTCGCGCAGCCAGGCGTAGGCGGGGTACGGATCGGTGGCGAACTCCCACGTGAAGAGTTCGGGCGCGGCGGGGGCCGTGTGGGCGGGGCAGCCGGTGGGGATGCGGTCGGAGCTGTCGTTCACCCCACGACGTTATCCGCTGCCGTCCGGCCGGCCCCGGCTGAGGCCCTCCGTCGCTACCCGACGCCCTCCGCCGCCCTGATGGCGTCCCGGTAGGCGCGGCCCGCTGCCCGCAGGGCGGCCTCCGGGTCGATGCCGTCCTCCTGGGCGCGCACGGCAAGGGCGAGGAGCCGGTAGCCGATGCCGTCGCCCTCGTCGCCGCCCTTGCTGTCGCCCTCGGGGAGTGCCACGTCGAGTCCGGCGGTACGGACCCGGCTTGCCAGCTTCGCGGCGAGGGCCAGGCCGGGCTGGCCGAGCGGCACCCCGTCGGTGACGGACTCGCGCTGCTTCTCGATCGCCTTCGTCCGCAGCCAGTGCGCGTGGACGTCCTCCGGCGTCTCGGCGGTCTCGTCGCCGAAGACGTGCGGATGGCGGTGGATCAGCTTCTCGACGAGCGTGGCCGCGACGTCGTCGACGGAGAACGACTCGTCCTCGTCCTCTTCCGCGATGCGCGCGTGGAAGACGACCTGGAGCAGTACGTCGCCGAGCTCCTCACGCAGTTCCTCGCGGTTGCCGTCCTCGATCGCCTCGACGAGTTCGTACGCCTCCTCGATGGCGTACTTGGCGAGGCCCTTGTGGGTCTTCTGCGAGGTCCAGGGGCATTCGATCCGGATCCGGTCCATGACCTGGACGAGGTCGAGGAGCCGGGCGCCGGGAAGATCGTACGAACCGGGGAGCAGCTCCAGGTTCGGCATCTGCACCCGTCCCGAGCCGGCCAGCCGGGCCAGTCCGTCGGTCAGCGGCTGGTTGCCCTCGCCGCCGGTGAGGACGACGACCGTCCGGCCGCCCGCGCACGCGCCCACGAGCTCCTGCGCGTCGGGCACACCGGGCGTGACGGTGATGCCCGCCTCGCGCAGATACGGCAGCTGCGGCTGGTCCTGCTCCCCGCAGTGCACCCGGTCGGCGGCGTGCAGTGTCTGCCAGGCGGGCCAGGACAGCAGTCCGGGCGCGACGCGGTGGCTGGCGGTGAGCAGGACGATGCGGCCGGGGTCTTCAGCGTTCACACCGCCGAATCTACCCCGGCCGTCGGACAGTCCTCAGGCCCCGGCCTCCGCGGCCGACTGGGCCGGCTTGGTGACCTGGGTGATCCAGGGCGCCTTGAACTCGGCGAGCTGGATCTGCTGGTTGTTCCAGGTGCCGAAGCGCGGGTTGACGTCGACCTTCAGCGCCTTGGACGCCTTCGTCAGCGCGTCGCCCAGGACCTTCGTGCCGGCCGGGGTCGTCGGGTCGGCGCCGAGCGCCTGGCCGAGCTTGGTCAGCTGGATCTGCTCTCGCAGGAAGGCGTCGATCTGGTCCGGGGCGATCCACCGCTCCTGGAGCACCGCGGCGCGCAGCCCGGCCTCCCCCTTGTACTGGGCGACGGCCGACTGCCGCATCTGCTGGATCTCGGCGCGGCTGACGGTCACTCCCGCGTCCGCCGATGCCTTGTCCAGGACCCGGTCGAGGATCAGCCCGTGCAGCTTGGCGCGGACGAGCTGGCCGGACTGGTTGGTGATCTGGGCGGCCTGCTTCGAGCTGTCCTGCGCCTGGCGCACGTCCGCCACCTGGCCCTGCACGGTGGCCACCGTGATCCGGTCCCCGCCCACGACGGCCGCGGCGCCCGGGTGGGCCTGACTGCCGCAGGCGGCGAGGAGCGGCGCTGCGGCGAGCAGTGCGGCGGAGACGGTGAGCGCGGTGCGACGGCGGCGGTGCAAAGGAGCCTCCCGAGGAGATTGTGCGGCGGTGCACAAAGCCTTGCGGTGATCGATGTTAGGCAGTGGAACTGGTCCGGGCCACTGATTCGACCAACGATTCGGGAGGAGTTGGGGATGTGGGGTGCCGGCGGCGCGGCTCGGGCGGCGCGTTCGGCCTGGTTTCGGCGGGTCTCTCGTGGGGCGAGGCCCGCCCCCGTACCTTCTAGCCGTTACACCGTCGCCGTCGCCGGAGGAACGAGTCCTGCCATGGCCTCCATGTCCTTGACGCCGAACCTTGGGAAGAAGATGCGCAGGGCGCTCCCCGCGGACTCGTCGATCAGGATGAACGAGTGCTTCACGAATCCGCGCTTGATCTCGGTCCGCTTCACGTTCTTGATCTCGAACGTGGCCAGGTGCCGGTCCGGCTTCGCGAAGGTCGGGTTGGCCTGGAAGAGGAAGAGGCGTTCGCGGCTGCCCGCGAGATACATCGGCTGGGGGGCTGCCGCAGCGATCATCGTCCCGCCGCTCAGGACCGCCGCGGCGATGCCCATCGCCACGTTCTTCTTGACGGAGACCTCGCTGAGATTCACCAGCGACGTCGCCTCGATCTGTTCACCGGGCTCCAGCATGACCGTGACGGCTTTCAGCAGGGCCCGGCGTCTTCTCGCGTTCACAACACACCTCTGAGTGGATCAAGGAGTACGGTGCGCGAGCCGGCCGTGCGGAGTCACGCCGCGGCCGGCGCCTCGCCGGAGCTCCACGGCGCGACGGTTCTGCCCGGCTCAGCGCATATGACCGGGACACCTTGCCATACGGAACACCCGGCTCCGCACCGCCCGGCTCAGCCGACCCGTTCGACCGATTTCGGCGGGGTGTCCGGCCGCAGCATGATCGCGCGCGAGACCACGAAGGTGATGGGGATGGCGGCCGCGGCCGCGACCAGTGGGGCGTACCGGCTGCTGAATCCGGCCAGGTCGACCAGCAGGTAGACGCCGCCGGTGGTGATGACGAAGTTGGCCGCGTTGGTGAGCGGGAAGAGCAGGAACTTCCGCCAGGTGGGCCGGGTGCGGTAGGTGAAGTACGAGTTGAGGAAGAACGAGCCGGTCATGCTGAGCGCGAACGCCAGCACATGCGCGGCCATGTACGGCAGCCAGTGCAGGAGAGCGAGATAACAGCCGTAGTACGTGCCGGTGTTCACGGCGCCCACGAGCGCGAACCGGGCCATCTGTGCCTTGACCGTCATCGGCGTACGGACTCCAGGGGTTTCGGCTCCGGGGCCGGCCTGCGGATCGGGGTGTTGGTCGCCTTCACCAGGAAGTGCGGGCGGCGCTTCACCTCGTAGTAGATCCGGCCGACGTACTCCCCGACCACCCCGACCATCACCATCTGGACCCCGGCGAGGGCGGTCACCACCACGATCAGGGTGACGTATCCGGGGGTGTCGACGCCCTGGACCAGGGCGACGCCGACGATCCAGGCGGCGTAGGCGAGGGCCACCGACATCAGCAGCATGCCGAGATAGAGCGCGGCGCGCAGCGGCTTGTTGTTGAACGAGAGGAGTCCGTCGAGGCCGTAGTTCAGCAGCTTGCCGAAGGTCCAGGCGGAGCGGCCCTGTTCCCGGACGGCGTTCTCGTAGCTGAACGTCGAGGTGGGGAAGCCGACCCAGGCGAAGAGGCCCTTGGAGAAGCGGTTGTACTCGGTGAGTTCGAGTACGGCGTCGGCCGCCCGCCGCGACAGCAGCCGGAAGTCGCCGACGCCGTCGACGAGTTCCACGTCCACGAGGCGGTTGATCAGCCAGTAGTAGGCGCGGGCGGTGAGGGTGCGGGTGACGCGGTCGCCCTTGCGGGTGCGGCGGGCGATCACCTGGTCGTAGCCCTGCGCGTGCTCCTGCAGCATGCGGCCGACGAGCTCCGGCGGGTGCTGGAGGTCGGCGTCCATGATGACGAGTGCGTCACCCTCGGCGTGCTGGAGACCGGCCAGCATGGCGGCTTCCTTGCCGAAGTTGCGGCTGAAGGAGACGTAGCGGGCCCGGGGGTCGGCGGCTGCCAGCTCCTGGAGGATCGGCAGGGTCCGGTCCGTACTCCCGTCGTCCACGTACACGAGCTGGAAGGCATGGCCCAGGCGGGTCAGCTCATCCGTCACGCGTTCATGGAAGCGTTCGAGGATGTCTTCCTCGTTGAAGCAGGGCACCACCAGCGAGATCAGCACGAATGTACATCAGCCGGTCAAAGTGTCGGGAGCGGATGGCGGGTGTGGCCTGAGGGCGACGATTGGGTGAACTGGCCCCGGAGCCCGGCCGGGTGAGGCCGTGCGCGGTGTCACGGGCGGCGTCGGCCGACGGCCCGTCCTCCGTAACGGCGCGTACGGCACAGCTCAGCCCTGGAAGCTGAGGCGCGGCGGGTGGGTGGGGTCCGCCCGGCAGACGAAGACGTGCATGGAGCCCCAGCGGCCCACGGTGATCCAGGTCGGGACGTTGGCGCCCATGGCGTCCGCCGTCGCGCGGTCCTCCTGAGGGATCCAGCTGCGGTTCCCGCCGTCCCACTCCTGGCTCGCCACCGTCATCAGGAGATCCGTCCGCGCCCCGCACGAACAGCGCAGGTCGACGTGGTCCGTCGCGTGCCGGGAGGCGAAGCCGCCGGCCTTCCAGCCCGGCGCGACCGACAGGTCGGACCGGTAGAGGACCGCGTCCTCGTCCAGGTCGTCCTCGTCGCCCTCCCACGCGTCGATGCGCTCCCGCACGTCGTCCGGGAGCAGGCCGGCGTCCGGGTGCTCGACCACCTGCTCGGGGTCGAGCAGGCACGGCGCGGGCACGTACCCCTCGGATCCCACCACCTCGGGTTCCGGCTGCTCGGCCAGGACCTCGCCGACCTCGGCCGACCGGCGTCGGCGCAGTTCGACAGCGGGCTCGTGACGCCCGTGGTGGGCGTCGAACGGACACCACAGGATCTGAAGCAGATCGAGATCGGCCAGGCCTTTGAGGTCGGGCACGTCCCGCCGGAACAACTGGGCCAGCGCAAGGAGGGGAACGGGGTCCGTGTCCCCGAGAGAGGGGGCATGGCGCGCCCGCTTGAACGAGCGGAGGACATCCCCCTCCTCGTCCGTGGGACCGGGACGCTGCCCCGGGGCGGGAACCCTGCTCCACGCCTCGTCGAGGATGCGCCGGCTCAGCCGTACGTCCGCCGTCCGCTCCCCGTATCCCCGCCGGTGCCGCTCCGTGCAGACCGGCCAGGGTTCGGCGGCGGGCCACAGCAACGGCCCGCCCACCGAACTGTCGCGGTGCCCGGGGGCGCCCGGACGCGGGTGCAGCCGTGTGGTGGTGCGCCGGTGGGCGGCCAGCTCCGGGAAGACACTCTCGATGTCCACAGGACGGGAGGGGGTGGTGCGCGACATGCGTCTCCTTGTGCGGACGGGGGCGCCGCGCGGGCTTCGGCTTCGGCTTCGGCTTCGGCTTCTACAGACTCATCTGCGGGCGGCCGAGGTCGAACAGGTCGGGGTCCTGCTTCGTCAGTTCGCGCTCGAAGTCCGGCCAGCCGTGCTTCTCCACGTACTCCGCCTCGATGCCGTGAAGCGGCACCAGCCACACCAGGGACACATGCGTCCCGTTCTCCAACGCGACGGAGAAGAAGGCGTCGTCGAAGTAGACCGGCATGGCCGCGTACAGCGCGGTCAGGGAACTCCCCGGAGTCAACGGCATCGGCAGGGGCACGACGTCCCCGCGAAGAATCGCCCTCCCGGTGGCCGCCAGGCGCTCCGCCACCCACTCCAGCACTCCGGGAAAGGGGCCGTACTCGTCCCCGGCAAGAGGGTGGCCGCAGCCCAGCAGTTCCAGATGCTGGGGCTCCCCGGTGGTGGGTGAGACGAGGTGCGTCCGGTGCAGGGTGATGGTGGCACAGGACTGGACGCCCTCGAAGACACCACCGGTGAACCAGCCCACCTGCGCCGCGCCTTCGGGAGCGCCGTCCCTGACCGGCCACGCTCCGGCCAGTCGGCCCAGACGTGCCTCCAGGTGGTCGATCAGAACAGCCACACTCACCTCTTACGTCGTTGCGATGCCAGGTCGGTCGTATCCGTACGGGCACGGCGCTTGGCGGACACCTCTCCGGTCCGGCACCGGTTCAGCCACCCCTGACCTTCAGCTGGCGCTCCAGCTGGCGGCGCAGTTCGACGGGCAGCGGGTGGTGCGGGCCGTACATCCGCTCGGTGTCGTACAGCAGGGCCTGGAGCTGGCCGCGCGCCCCCACGTGGTCACCGAGGGCCAGCAGCAGGTGGCCGATGCGGTGGCGGATCTCGTACGAGCGGGCCGGGTCGTTGTTCGTCGCGTACTGGTTCTCGTAGTACGGGAGGACCGCGCGGTACTCGGCGAGTGCGGCGGCGGGTTCGCCCAGCTGTTCCAGGCACTGTGCGGCGTCGTACCGGAACTGAAGGGTCTGCAGGTCGGCGGGTCCTGCCTCCGCGGCCCGGTCGTCGGCCAGCCGGCGCAGCTCGGGCAGGGCGCGTCGGTACTGGCCGTCGTCCATCAGTGTCGCCGCGTACTGCTTGCGCAGGATGCGGACGACCGGGGAGCCCTCGCCGTGCTGTTCGGCGGCGGCCGGGAGGATGCCGCCGAGCATGTCGACGGCCTGGGTGATCCGGCCTTCGCCCAGCAGCCTCTTGACCTCGTCGACGGCGGCCGCGACGTCCGGCCGGGCGGGCATCGGCGCGGGCTGGGCGGCGGGCGGGGTCGTGGCCCGGTCGGGCCACGGGGCGTGCGGGCGCAGGAAGGGGCGGGTCGGGTCGAGCGGGCCCGAGGGCTGCCCGGCGTTCCGGGTGGGCAGCAGGGGGGCGAGGTGTTCGTACACCTCCTGCGCGCTGGCCGGGCGGTGCTGCGGGTCCTTGGCGAGCAGGCGCAGGACGAGCGCTTCGAGCGGTTCCGGGATGTCGGGGCGGATCGTACGGACGGGGGCCGGCGGCTCGTAGAGATGGCGGTGCAGCACACCGAGGGCGGTGGATCCGACGAACGGCACGTCTCCGCTGAGGAGTTCGTGCAGGAGCACGCCGAGGGCGTACAGGTCGGTGTACGGGCCGACGGCACCTCCCATGGCCTGCTCGGGGGCCATGTAGGCCGGCGAACCGATGGGCGAGCCGGTGTGGGTGAGCCGGGTGGTGTCGGTGTCGAGGACGGAGGCGACGCCGAGGTCGAGCACGACGACGGTGCCGTCCGGGCGCACCATCAGATTGCGGGGCTTGAGGTCGCGGTGGACGATCGGCACCGCGTGCACGGCGCACAGGACGGCGCAGAGCTGGGCGGCGACGGCGACGGCCCACTGCCAGGGGTACGGATCGTGTTCGGCGAGATGGTCGCCGAGGTCGGCGCCCTCGACGTACTGCATGACGAGGAACAGTTCGTCGCCGTCGCTGCCCGCGTCATGGACGGTGACGAGGCCGGGGTGGTCGACCTGGGCGGTGACCCGGCACTCACGGACGAAGCGGCGGCGCAGCTCGCCCGCGGCGTCGCTGCCGATGGGGCCGGTGACCCGGTCGGGGCGCAGCAGCTTGACCGCGACCCGACGGTCCAGGCGCTGGTCGTAGGCCGTCCAGACCTGGCCCATGCCGCCCTGCCCTAGGATCGTCGCCAGCTCGTACCGCCCGCCGATGAGGCGACCGCTCACCGGCCCTCCTCCTTACGGAGGTAGTCGCTCAGCTCGTCGAGCTCGGCGCGGACCTGGTCGAGGCGCTGGGGGTGGGGCGTCGAGTGCGGCTGGTGGGTGTGGGGCGCCTGCTGGGGCTGGGGTGCGGGGTGGGGTTGGGGTGTGGGGTGGGGTTGGGGTGTGGGAGGGGACTGCTGGTACTGCTGCGGCGCGTACGGCTGCGGTGTGTACGGCTGCGGGATGTAGGGCTGCGGGGTCGGGGGGTGCTTACCGATCGGCTGCATCGGCGGCTGTACAGGTGTCTGCACGGGCACCGTGGGCGCGTATGCGTAGCCCGGCACCGGCGGCACAGGGCCGCCGCCCATCACGTTCTGCCGCGTCAGCTGCGCGTAGTGGCGGATGTCGGCGACGAGGTAGTGCACGGGGGCGGCCACCATCGCGAGCAGCAGCAGCGGTATGAGGACGTTGTCGACTCCGTGGGGATCGGCGTCGCCGCCGTCCCTCCCGATGACCGGCAGCAGCACGCAGACGAGTACGAAGCCCGCCCCGGTCACCCACCAGTCGAGGGCCCTGCGGCGCACGATCGCCAGCCGCAGCAGGGGCGCCCACAGGAGCAGGCCCAAGGAGCACACCGACAGCACGGTGAACAGTACGCGCATCGACACGATCCAGGCCCGGCCGGGGACTCTGCGCGGCGGCGTCGGCAATTGGCCCGGGGCGTACATGGCTGCTCCTGGATACCTGGTCATGGGACGTCTGCGCGCACCTGGGCGTGCACGCAGAACCGAGCGTAGAGGGCGACACCGGCAAGGGCCCCCGGGTTGTACGGAACCGTTGTGGTTCCGCTCACTTCGGCGTGACCGTTCCGTCCGTCAGTCCGTCGTACATGCCCTGGACGAGCCGGCCCCCGAGGCGGCCGGCGAGGCGCAGGGCGTCCTCGAACGCGGCAAGGGCGCGGAAGCGTTCGCCGTACCGCTGCTGCTCGGCGAGCGGCAGCCGGGGCAGTTGGAGACGGCGGGCGTCGAGCCGGGTCGCGGTGGACGCGTAGCTGCTGGCCTGACGGTTGTTGGCGGTTCCGCGCAGGAACCCGGCGAGGAACCAGGGGTCGAGCGCGGCCGGATCGGGGCGCAGCAGCTGGAGGTTGCGGCCGAGCGCGGCGCCCGCCGTGGCGTCGTCGATGACGCGGGCGACGGAGCCGCCGCCGAGCACGGGGACGACGACGTCGCCCGGTTCGACGAGCACGGGCTCCTCGTGCGGCCCGTCGGCCGGCAGGTTCCCCGACGGTGCGGAGGAGCCGAGGACGTCGTGCTCGGTGAGCACGGGGCCTGTGCCGGTGCCGGAGCCTCCGGTGCGGAGCTGGAGGGCCCCGGCCCGGGCGAGTTCGCCGACTGTGGTGAGCGGCCAGTGGGCGGGGCCGGAGACCTCCACGGGCGGCGGGGTGAGGCTGTCGGCGAGGCCCAGGCTCTTCGTCAGCCGTTCCCGTACGTCGATCAGCTCGGCGGGCCCGTCCGCCGCCGCTGCGGCGGGCAGATGGCGGGCGGGAGCCAGGTCGACATCGTCGTCGAGGAGTTCGATGACCGGGACGACGCGGCTGGTACCGGGCCTGAGGCGGCCGGCCTCGCCGTTCGCGAGGCTCCCGTCCGCGGCCTGTGTCACACCGGTTTCCCTCGCCTCATCCGTCTCACCGGTCCCACTGGCCTCAGTGGCCTCACGGGTCCCACGGGTCCCACCGGCCCCACCGGTCCCACGGGTCCCACCGGCCCCACCGGTCTCACCGCTGAACGGCTGCCAGGCGTCGAGCACGGCTGCGTGCAGGGCCGGCCAGTCGAGCCGGTCGCGGCCGCTCTGAGAGGAGGCCTGTTCGGTGGGCTCGGTGGTGTCGACCAGGAGCAGTTCGGGTGAGGGGTGCGGCCCGGTGTCCGGCTTGCGCAGCACCCAGAGGTGGAGCGGGATGCCATAGGGGGGTGCGGCACCGGCCGGGAGCGCGATGACGGCCCGCAGGGCGCCGCGCCGCAGCAGATCGGCGCGGATGCGTCGGCCGGAGCGACGCGACGCGGCGGCGGGCGGCATCAGCAGGACCGCGGTGCCGCCCTCGCGCAGATGGGCCAGCGCATGCTGCACCCAGGCGAGTTCGGACTCCGTGCGGGCGGGAAAGCCGTACTCCCAGCGCGGGTCGTAGGCGAGCTCGTCATGGCCCCAGTTGCGCTCGTTGAACGGCGGATGGCAGAGCACGGCGTCCACGGTGAGGCCGGGGAAGGCATCGGCGCGCAGGGTGTCGCCGGTGCGCACGGTGAGCGTGCACTCGGTGGAGTCGGCGTGCAGGGCGAGACGGAGTGCGGTGAGTGCCGCGAGGTCCGGGTCGCTCTCCTGCGCGTACAGCGCGCCCGGCCGCGGGACGGCACCCAGCAGGGCCCCGGTGCCCGCCGCCGGGTCGAGAACCGTGCTCAGGGGCCGGCCACCGGTGTCCGCCAGCGCGGCCATCAGCTCCGCGAGGCCGGGCGGGGTGAGTGTGTACTGGCGCGGGTTGGCGTCGAGCTGACGCCCGAGCAGGAACTCGAAGGTCTCCCGGACCCCGGCAGCGGCAGCGAGCTCCGCGGCGCCCCGCAGCAGCGGGACGGACGGCAAGAGCTCGGAGCGGTCCGGGCTGTGAACCGCGCGCCCGGCCTCGGCGGCCGGTCCGAACCTGGCGGTGAGCACCTCGTTCAGCGCGAGGGAGAGCACACCCGCCATCCGTTCGTCGGACACCCCCGTGATCTCCCGCCAGGCGGAGGGCCGCTCCCGCACGAGGAGCAGTGCGCATCCGACGTGGAACAGGGCCGGGACAGCACCCGCGGGATGTCCGGCCAGCTGCTGCCAGACGCGCTCGCGGAGCGGGACCTCGGCGAGTTTCCCCTGGTCGCGCAGCCACTGCTCGACCTCGGGCAGGGCGAACGACGGACTCGCCTCGGTACCGCCGACGGGCTTGGGGAAGTCGGCGTGACGACGGCGCCAGTTACTGACGGCGGCGCGCCCCACCCCTGCCAGCCGGGCGATCCCTGCGGCGGTCACCTCTGTCGCGTTCTCCGGCACTTGCTGTCTCCCTGGTGCTCGTACCGCTGCTGGCCCGTCCGTGCTCACTGCCCGCGCTCATCGCGCGTGCTCACTGCGGCGCGTGCTCACTGCGCGTGCTCACTGCGGCGCGTGCTCACTGCTGTGTCGGCGAGCATACCGACCCGTTCACAGCACCCGGTTCACAGTCACCGTGCAGCAAAACCCTGTGAACGATGTTGACTCGGTTCACAGGAAATGGTGTCATTGACCTGTCGCTGCACAAGCGGCGCGTGGAACCGCTCACCACTCAACTCCGCACTTGCCGAAGGGCACAGCCATGTCCCAGTTCACCCAGCCGCCGCAGTCCCCGCAGCAGCAGCCCCAGTCCCCGCAGCAGCCGTACATCCCCGCCCAGACACCCGGCCTGCGCCCCGCACGCAACGGGCTCGGCATCGCGGCACTGATCCTCGGTCTCATCGGCGCGGTCTCGGGTCTGATCCCGTTCCTCTTCTGGCTGGCGGGCACCCTCGGTCTGATCGCGCTGATCCTGGGCCTGGTGGGCCGGGGCCGTGCCAAGAGGGGCGAGGCGACGAACAAGAACATGGCCACGTTCGGCACGGTCCTCGGCCTCATCGCGCTGATCCTCTCGGTGGTCGGCGCCGTGATCACGTTCAAGGCGGTCGACGACGCGGTGAACGACATCAACAAGGCGGTGTCGGACACGACGGCCTCCGCGAAGCCGAAGGCCGCCGGGGAGACCGGCAAGAACGCGGACGACGCGAGCACCGGGGGCGAGGCCAAGAAGGACGAGGCCAAGGAGGAGGACACCGCCGAGGCCCTGGAGGCCGGCGACTCCGCTGTGTACGACGACGACGTCACGGTCACCGTCGGCGACGCGACCTCGTACTCCGCGGGCTCTTTCGCGGCCGGTCACACGAAGGGCAACAAGGCCTACCGCGTGGCCGTCGTCATCGAGAACGCGGGCAAGGAGAAGTTCGACTCCACACTGGTCAGCGTCGAAGCGCGCGCCGGTCAGGACGGGGTCGACGCCGAGCAGATCTTCGACGGCAAGGTCGGCGAGGGCTTCAGCGGCACGGTGCTCCCGGGCAAGAAGGTCACGGTCCTCTACGCCTTCGACGCTCCCGCGGATGCCAAGAACCTGACCGTCGAGGTCAACCCCGGCTTCACGTACGAAGCGACCCAGTGGGACCTGAAGCTCTGACCCGCGCCGAGGCGCCCGCACACACGACACCACGGCACCTGCCCCGGCAGGATCCGTGGTGTCGTGCGTTCACCCCCGGCCGCTACGAGGTCCAGCCGGCGCGGCCGAGGATGTCGGCCGCCGCCATCCTGACGTTCGGGTTCTCGTCGTGCAGGAGTGCGCGTGCCGCGGAGCCGTATGCGGTCTCGTCGTCGGTGACCCGCAGCAGATGGACGAGGGCCCGCCGTCTGACCCAGTGATCGGGATCGCTCAGCGCCCGTGCGAGGGCGTCGGCCACCCCTGCGTACAGGTCTGACTCTGCCAGGGTCTTCGCCGCCTCCATACGGACTCCGCGGACGGGATCGTCGGCGAGGGCGGCGAGCAGCACGTCACGGGCACGGCTGCCGAGTGGCCGCCGCCCACCCAGGGTGTAGGCGGCGGCAAGTCGCTCGCAGGCTGAATCCGAACCGGCCAGTTGATCGACGAGTTCCTCGTCGCTGCCCCGGGACTGGTCACGGAGATCAGGAGCAAGCCTCCCCTGCGGCAACCCGTCCAGCCAGTGCTCGTACCAGTGGAGGAAATCCGGCGCGGGATGGAACACCGGGGGCAGAGCCGTGTTCCCGAGGTGGGCGTCGAGGAGCCGGCCCCGGGCGGGCCCGGTGATGACCAGCAAGGTCGCCTCCGGGCCGCCCCGTTGGACGACTGGATGGGTTCCCGCGTACGGATCCGTCCGATCGGCACACAGCCGCGCCCATTCCTCGGGCACACAACCGGTCGGATCCGGAGCGAAAGTCGTCCCCAGGCGCTGACGGGCATCAGGGATGTCACGGATGTTCCAGCGGGTCAGCGGCTCAAGGCCGCAGTCCGGGCCGATGCCTCCGTTGCCGACCTCCCGCAGGAACGTGCGATACGCGGAGGGAAGACGGATGCCGTGGACCGCCTCGAAGGCAGCCAAGCGCTCCTCACCGAGCGGGAGGCCCAGCCGTCGGCCACCGGGCGCCCGCACGAAGGCCCTCCGCCGAGGGACCGGCTCGGGGCACGCTGCGGACAGCTTGGCGTGGATGCGGGCGACAACGTCGTCCATAGGCGCCTCTTCCGGGTGCGGCGACACTCCGTGCGTACCGCGCTCGCCCGCATCGTAAGCAGAGGCAAGGCGGACCAGAACCGGGAGCGCCGCCTGCGGTTGCCGCTCCCTCCCGGCCGCCGCATCGCCGAACTGCCGCACCACCGAACTGCCGCGTCGCCGAACTTCCTCACCACCGAACTGCCCGACCACCGAACTGCCGCACTGCCGAACTACCGCACCGCCGTGATGTCGTGATGCCGCACCGCCGCACGCCGCAGTCCGCTGGTCCGCTCGCCGCAGTCCGCACGCCGCGCTCCGGCCGGGTCCGGGGCCCACCGCTTCCGTCACGTGAGCGCCGGAGTCGCCTGGGCTGCCCCGATACGGAAGCGCGCGGCCAGGAGGCCGTAGGACGCCATCCGGTCCTCGGGCGATGCGGCGAGCGTGTTGATCATGATCTCGGTGGCCTGGTGGGCGCGGGCCAGGGAAGTGAGGCGGAGGTGGAGTTGTTCGGGCGTGCCGTGGAGGATCGCAGGCCGGTGCATGGCGGCCCGGGCTCGTTCCTCCGGGGTCCAGATGTGACGGGCCGCCGTGGCCGGTGCGGGGATCGGGCCGTCGTGGCCGAGGTCCTTGCGGGCACGCCACAGCAGCATGGCCCGGGCCAGGGCTGCGGCGTGGCCCGGGTCCTCCGCGGTGACGGCGCGGACGGCAAGGACGGTCGACGGACTGCTCCCGGCGCGCAGGTGCCCGCGGTATTCGGCGACGGCCGCGGGACCGTTCCTCGGGGCGAAGAAGTGGCCGAAGGCGTAACCCGCGCCGAGACGGCCGGCCAGCGGGGCGGTGGAGCCGCCCGCGCCGAGCAGCCACAGGTTGCCCACCGGTTCTCCGGCGTCGGCGGTCGCACCCGTACCCGGTTCCGTGAGGCGTTGGTGCAGGCGCTGGAGCTTTTCGTCGAAACCGGCGGACGGGCCGCCGCCGCGGGCGATGCCGACATCCACGCGGCCGGGGTGCAGCCGGCGCAGCAGCGTCATCGCCTCGGCGGCCTTGTCGGGGTGGTACCGGGGCAGCAGGATGCCGCCGGTACCGACCCGCAGGCGCGCGGTGTTCTGCAGCAGCAGTCCGGTCAGGACTTCGGGTGCGGTGCCGGCGAAGGAGCGGGATTCGTGGTGCTCGGCCAGCCAGTAGCGGTGGTAGCCGAGGGCTTCGGCGTACTGGGCGAGCGAAACGGTGGTGCGCAGGGCGTCGGCAGCGGACTGCCCCTCCCCTATGGGGGACTGGTCCAGGACGGAGAGCCGGATCGTGGCCGGGTCGCCGTGGGCGGTGCCGGCGGGAACGGGGTGGGTGGTCATCGCGGCTGGACCTCGTTCGGGGTGGGTGCGGCGGCATCGGCGGCCGTGGTCGTCGGCTGATCGGGGTGGGGGTGGTGACCGTGATCGCGGAGGGCGGGGACGATGCGCCAGTCGCGCTGGAAGACGAGGTTGTGCAGATCGGCGGCGACGATCGCGCGGAAGGTGGGGACGAGTTCGGCGGCCTGGGCGGGGGTGAAGACGTTGAGCGGCCACTCGGCGACGGTCGCGCCGCGCAGGTGCGGGTGGTGGAAGCCGGCGCCGTAGTGGGCGTGCAGGGTGAGGGCGGTGATCCCGGCGCGGCGCTGTTCGGGCCAGGTCAGAAGCCAGGCTGCGAAGTGGCCTCCGTACTGGTCGCGGCGCAGGCCGGTGGCGCGGATCGTTCCGGTGCCCAGCAGCAGGTGGGTGTCGAACTCTGCGAGGACCTGGCGTGCGGGGGCGTCCAGGAGTTCGGCGGCCTCACCGAACGCTGTCTGCTTGGACGGCCGGTCGGCGTGTCCGGCGTGGGTGCCTTCACGCAGGTCGGTGAAGTGGCGTACGAGGGCCTCCAGGGGTGCGGGGACGGCGGAGGGGGCAGCTGCGGTGGTCATCGCGGGGTGTCCTTTGCGTTCAGGTGCGGGCTGCGCCGGTGGTGACGGTGCGCAGACGTCCGGCGAGTGCGGGAAGAAGCTTGCTGTCGGGGTGCAGGAGGTCGGCGTGGGCGGTGCCGGGCGGGTGGACGAGATCGACGGGGACGGCGGCGGCACGCAGCCGGGCTGCGTAGGTGAGGACGTCGTCCGCGACCGGGTCCAGTCCGCCGACGGCCAGCACGGTGGGTGGCAGTCCGCGCAGGTCGGGGGCGTCGAGCGGGGTGGAGTACAGGACCCGGCCACCGGCCGTGGGGGCCGGGGGCGCGGTGCCGCGCAGAACCCGCCAGGCGCGGCGCAGGTCGGCGGGGTGCGGGAAGGCCGCCGGGTCGCGTCGGTGGCTGGCCCCGGAGCAGGCCGGGTCGAGGGGCGGGTAGGCGAGCAACTGGGCGGCCAGCGGTGCCCGTTCCGGGTCCGCGCCCCGGTGATCGCGGTCGGCCAGGGCGGCCGCCGCGGCCAGCGTGCCGCCGGCGCTGTCCCCGCCGACTGCCACCGGTACCGCCTCGGCGCCCGCCCGGCTCCGGGCCCAGTCGAGAGCGGTGAGAACGTCCTCCAGGGCTGCGGGATGGCGATGGGCGGGGGCGAGCCGGTAGTCGACGCTCAGCACCCGCCACCCGGAGAGCTCGGCCAGCCGCTGTGTGACGGGGTGCCACTCGGCCGCCGATCCCCGCTGCCAGCTCCCTCCGTGCGCCCACACCAGCCACCCGCCACGGCCCGTGTGCCCGGTACCGGCCGGGGAGTGCAGCCGGGCGCGGACAGGCCGTCCTCCCGGAATCGTCACGTCGGTCCACCGGGGCGGGCTGGTCCACCGGGGCAGGTCGGTCCACCGGGGCAGGTCGGTCGCGTTCATCGGAGGAAGTTCCTTCCGGGAGCGGTACGGAGGGTGATCGGGGAAAGCGGCGGAGCGCGCCGGGCACGTCCGCGCCGCCGGTGATGCCGGGGGGGCGGGGCCTGGCGCGCCCGGCGGGAGCCCGGCGTCAGGCGTTCTGCGCGACAGCGGGAGTGTCCTGGGGCTTCCCGTTGGCGGCAGCGAGGGCGTCCTCGGACTTCTCGTCGGCGACAGCGGGGGCGTCCTCGGACTTCTTGTTACGGAGGAAGAGCGCCGCGATGACGACCCCGAGGGCGACGAGTGCGGCGTTGACGGCGATGGCGACCGTGACGCCGTGGTGGATGGCGGAGGCGGAGGCGGCGCCGGCGGTGGTCGCCGTGACGACCGTCGACATGATCGGGGTGCCGAGGGTGATGCCTACCTGCTGGGACATCGAGGCGAGCCCGGTGGCCAGGCCCTGTTCCTTGTCGGGCAGGCCGCTGGTGGCGGTGACCATGAAGCCGACGATGACGAGCATGTTGCCGATGCCGCCGAAGAAGGTGGCGGGCAGGAGCAGTGCGAGGGCGGTGCCGGTCGTCGTACCGAGGAAGAGCAGCGAGGCGGTGAAGACGGTCTGGATGATGCCGCCGGCGATCAGGGCGGTCAGGGTCGAGGTCCTTGCGATGACCCTGGGGGCGAGCAGTCCGCCGACGACCGTGCCGATGCCCAGGACGCCGAAGGAGATCCCGGCGGTGAGCGGCGAGAAGTCCAGGGTCTTCTGCAGGTAGAGGGTGAGGAGGTAGACGAGCGAGGTCTCGGTGACGAAGGCGAGCATGCCCAGCGCGTTGCCCCAGGCGACGTTGCGGCGGCCCAGGGTCCTGAGCGGGACGAGCGGCTCGGCGACCTTGCGCTCGATCAGGAAGAAGGCGGCGAGGAGCAGGGCGCCGACGACGAGGCCGGTGACGGCGTGGGCGTTGCCCCAGCCGTGCTCGCCGGCCTGGGTGAGGCCGTAGACCAGGGCGAGCAGTCCGCCGGTGACGGCGAGCGCGCCGGGCAGGTCGAGCCTGGGGCGGGTGGCGGGCCTGGACTCCTTGATGACGGCAGGTGCGACGAGGACGACGGCCAGCGCCACGGGGACGTTGATGAAGAACGCCCAGCGCCAGGAGAGCAGGTCGGTCAGGACGCCGCCGAGGATCGCGCCGGCGGTGAACCCGGCGGACATCAGGGCCCCGTTGATGCCGAGCGCCTTCTGCCGGAGCGGGCCCTCGGGAAAGATCGTGGTGAGGAGGGAGAGCCCTGCCGGGGTGGCGGCGGCGGTGGCCAGACCCTGGGCGACGCGGGCGATCAGAAGCATCTCGGGGGTGGTGGCCAGCCCACCGACGAGGGACGAGGCGCCCAGCAGCACCAGGCTCCCGATGAAGATCTTCTTACGGCCGATCAGGTCGCCGATCCGCCCGAAGAAGAGGGTGAAGCCGGCCGCGCTGAGTGCGAACGATGTCGCGATCCACTGCAGGTTGGAGAGGGAGAACCCGAGGCCGTCGCCGATCGCGGGGAGCGCGACGTTCAGGATCGAGAAGTCGACGGCCAGCATGAACTGGGCCACCAGCAGCACCGCGAGGATCAGCTTCAACCGGCCGGTCAGGTGCTGCGGTTGATCATTCGGGGCGACCGTTCGGGGGGCGGGGGCGGGCCGTGGCGGGAGCTGTTCCCCGGGGACGGCTCCCGAGTTCGCCTTAGTCATAGACATGACAGAGATTCCTTTCTTTCCCGCCGTTCGCCGGTACGGCGGGGCATGGACGGGCAGGGCGGCCTGGGCTTCAGAACGGCAATCCTTAATGGGCCCGCAGTTCCGTTACGACATGAAAGTAGCACCGTGACTCGCCAATGGGAACCCCAGTCCCGATAAGATGGGGGTGGCACCGTGAGAAATCAGCAGAAGGAGATCGCCATGCCCACACCCCCGGCCGGCCCGGCCGGCCCGCCCACCGACGACCACTCGACCCCGGCCACCCCCTCGGCCCCCGTCGGCACCGTGCGTCCCGGCGGCCGCACCGCCCGGGTCCGCGAAGCAGTACTCAAGGCGGCCGGCGACACCCTCGCCACCGACGGCTTCGCCACCCTCGACCTCACCGAGATCGCCCGCCGCGCCGACGTCGGCAAGACCACCGTCTACCGCCGTTGGGGCACTCCGGGCGCCCTGGCCGCCGACCTCCTCACGGACATGGCCGCGACCTCCCTCCCCCGCGCCGACACGGGCACTCTCGACGGCGACCTCACCGCCAACGCCCGCCTCGTCGTCAAGACCCTCACGGATCCCCGCCAGGGCCGCCTCTTCAAGGCCCTGATCGCAGCCTCCCTCTGCGACGACCAGGCAGCCGAGGCCCTCCACCGCTTCTACGAGGTCCGCATCGCCGAGTGGTCGGGCTGCGTCACCGACGCCGTCACCCGTGGCGAACTCCCCGACGGCACCGACCCCCACGCCGTCATCGGCGCCGTCTCGGCACCCCTGTACTACGCCCTGCTCAACACGGGCCACGCGCTCACCGAGGACGACGCGGACACCGCGGCCCGGAGCGCCGCCGAAGCGGCCCGGGCCGGCGTCTGGCAGTCCCCTCGGCCGAACTGACGTGGCGGTGCACGACCAGGGCTCCACACCGGCCCCGGCCGATGGCAAAATCGCGGGCCGCGCCGCCGGACCACGGGCCCGCGACACCCGCACCGCGGCCACGCACGGCACGGCGCGGGGCTCAGCCCCTCTTCGAGCACCGGGCCGCGCAACGGGGCCGCCCACCGATGCCGCTTCGGAACGGGCGCACCCTCGCACTCACCACGCAGAGGCGGCCTTGCGCTGCGCCCACCGTCAGTGGGCAACCCCGCGGACTTCGACACCACGCACACCCCAGACCCGTCCCGCCGCAGGCCCCACACCTCCGCGACCTACGAGAAGGACCTCAAGGCGGAGCGCGATCGGCTCCGCAACCGGGTCAGGCTGTCTCTCGGCACCGAGTTGGAGGGCGTGAACCAGCACGAGCTGATCGAGCGGGTACAGCAGATCGAGCAGCGGAATACCGCGCTGGAGCGGGCGATGTCAGAGGCCGGGGATCAGATCGCCGCCTTGGAGGGCCAACTGCGGGGGCGGAGGACGACCTCACCGCGGCACGAGCCAGTCTCCGCCGTGCCATTGCGGGCTGTTCCGTCTCCATAGCCCTCGCTCCACACCGTCCGCAGCTGTCCGGCTTGAGTGTCGTCTGCCGGACAGCCGTGAGAGGCGGAGTCAGAACGAGGGATCGTGGAAGAGCGAGCCGGTCCGGACAGGTGGCCCCGGCTCGGAATCGCGCTGCTGAAGAAGTGCGACAGCGTCCTTGACGCGACCGAGGCCGATGAGGTGGCCGGCAAGGTCGATGCTGTTCGCGGGGGCGTACTGTTCGAGAACGGCAACAGCCTCCTCGGTGCGTCCGGCACCGGCGAGCAGCTCAGCGATGTGCGGCGCCGCGTACGAGGTGGCGCCCTCCGGGTGGGAGCGGGCCCGTGCGATCGCTTCGTCGACGCCATCGCGTGCGGCAATCAGCGGCAGCCGTATCCAGTACAGGTCCCAGTCCTCCTCGCATCCGCGGGCGGCGGCAAGGCCGTCGAGGTGCGCCAGGCCTTCCTCGGGGCGGCCCTGGCCGAGGTACAGGCCGGACAGCGCATGGAGGATCCAGTCATCCCCGACATGGGCGTCGGCCTGGCCGCGCATCACGTTGATCGCTTCGTCGCCTTGACCGTGGCGCGCCAGGAGCTGCGCGAGCTCGAAAGCCGAGTTGGGATCGTGCGCCCCTGGTCGGTCGGCCTGCCGGTACACGGCGATCGCGCCTTCCACATCACCGCGCTCCTCCAGCACCTCGGCCAGGCACCGCGCAGCGTCACCGAGATCCTCTGTCGCCGCGTAAGCACGCAGTTCCTCGATCCGATCGTGTCTCGCCAACAGATCGGCCAGCTGGTCGTGGTTGTTGACGGAGGTGATGAGCTGCCGGGTGTGCAGCAGGGCGATCGCTTCGTCGATGAGGCCCTGGCGTTCACGGATCGTGGCAAGCAGCCCGATCGCAGTGTCGGGGTCGAGGCCGCGGCAGCACCACGGGCTGTCACACCGGTGCTGAGCCGGGATCCGGGCGGCCAGCAGCGCGGCGACGTCTTCGTCCCGGCCTGTTCCCTCGGCGATGTCGACCAGAGCGGTGGCAAGACCCCAGTCCTCGATTCCGGTGCTCAGCCGAGTCACCGCCTCGTCCGTACGCCCGTGCCGGGCCAGCAGGCGCGCAAAGAACTCCAGTGGGAGCCCTCCCGTGCTCGCGTACGGCCGGGCCAGCGTGATCGCCTCCTCTGCCCGCCCCCAGCTCTCCAGGAGTTCCGCCTGGGTCCGGGCCGCCGGCCACCAGCCCGTGGCAACGTACGGGGCAAGCGCCTCCAACGCCTGGGCCGGTCGGCCCTGGTCACCGAGCAGCCGCGCCCACTCCCGCGCGCAGAACCATTCCCCACGACCGGCCTGGAACTCCACCTCGTTGTTGTGGCCGAACTCAAGAAGCCGGGATACCAGGATCGGAGGAATGCAGCCGGACAACGTCCTGGCCCGGTAGTCAAGATCAGCAGCGTCCATGGCAAACCACGTTAGCCGCCGCCTCCGACATCGGCCCTGCAGCCCAGCGGGGGGCTGTCATTGGGGTGCTATCGGCCTCCGCACTGCCGCAGCATCATCTGCTTGTCCGCCGCGGTCACAGGCAGCTCGTACTTGAGAGAGACCTGGGCGAACCGAAGCGAGTACGAGCAGCGGATCTGCTTGTACGGCGGCAACCAGGACGCCGGACCGGAATCGCTCTTGGAGCCGTTGGCGGGTCCGTCGACCGGGATGAGGTTGAGCGGGTCGTTGGCGATCTGCTGCCGCTTGGCGTCGTTCCAGCGGGCGGCGCCCATCTGCCAGTCGTACGAGAGCGGCATGACGTGGTCGATCTGGACCTTGGTGGCCTGCTGCTTGCGCCATTCGATGGTCGAGCCGGTGTACGGGTCCTTGAGCGTCATGGCGACGACCACGCAGTCGGAACCGGAGCGGAGCGCGACGTCCTTGCCGTCGCGGGCCAGCAGATCGTTCCGTGTGTCGCAGCCGTTCCGCGAGAGCGGGATGCCGTCGACCGAGTCCTTCCAGGCGTACCCGAACTTGTCCCGCTCGTAGCCGGTCCTGGGGCCACGCCCCTTGGTCGCCACCTTCTCGATGACCTTCCGGGCCGCCGCCCGGTCCGCGTCGGAGGTGAGGGGGGCGAGACCCGGCTTCGTACCGTCGGGGTTGTCCAGCGGGCTGGCGCCGAAGCCGGTGACCGACTGGCCACCGGCGTTCGAGCTGCCGGTTCCGGAGGACACCTGCTCGGGGTCACAGCCGGTCAGGGCCAGTACCGCCACGGCGCCCAGGGCGGGCACGATCACTCGACAATCGCGGGGAGATATCACTCGAAGCCGTCCTGACGGGGAGAAAGCCGAACCAACCCGGGAATCCTACGGACGTCTTCCCCGCCAGGACGTGTTCATGACTCCCGTTCACCCCCGATGCGGCCCGAATCACACCTTGCCGATGCCCAGCGTCGTCTCCGACGGCAGCAGCCCGGAGCCGATCGCCGCCACCCACAACGGCCCCAACAGCTCCACGAGCCGCTCCCGTTCCTCATCCCCCAGCACCCGCCACGGGGCGGCCGCCGCCTCGTCCGTACGCCGCTCGACCTCGGCACGCAGCGCCGCACCCGCCTCGGTCGCCGTACCGTCCTCCGTCAACAGTCCGCGCTTCAGAAGTCGTTCACCGGCCTGCGACCACTCCTCGCCGCTCCATCCCCGGCTCGCGAACACCTCCGGGCGCGCCGCACCGACGGCGGCGAACGACACCAGCGCCTCGACCGGGTCCAGCTCCGCACCCGCGAGCGCCGCGAGGTGTCCGTCGCCGCGGTGTTCGCGCAGGACGGTCGCCGCGTGCCAGAGCGCGAGGTGCGGTTCGTCCGGCCAGGGCAGTGCGGCGTTGGCTGCGGCGAGCGGGCGCCCCGCCGTGTCGGCGGCCTCCGCGACGCGGCGCAGGAGCGCGGCGGCCTCGGCCGTGTCCGGAGCGACGGCCGCCTCCCCCAGCAGCGTCCGGTACATGCGGTCGACGGCCCGGCTCCGGGCGGCGAGCACGGCGTCCGGCGAGGCGACGGACCAGACGGCAGGGACGTACGCATCCACCGTCCGCGGGCTGAAGCTGTAGAAGGTCGCCGTGACCCGGTCGGCCCCCGCCCCGGCCTCCCCGAGTGGTGCCGCCCGCCAGGCGAAGTAGCTCGGCCAGCGCTCGTCCACGGCGTATCCGAGCGCCGAGGCCTCCTCGAAGGCCTCCGGTGCGTAGTAGAGAACAGCGTGCAGGGGCTCCAACAGGTGCCACATCTGCCGTACGCGACCCAGCTCGTCGGACATGTCTCCGCCTTCCGCGACCATTCAATCTTGCCGTTGACTAGATCCTCAGAGTGCACCTCGCTCCGCGAACTTGTCAATGGCTAGATTCAGCGTAATCTGCTGTCATGACCAGCCCCCGCACCTACCACCACGGCGACCTGCGGCGAGCCGTTCTCGCCGCCGCCCTCGACGTCATCCGCACCGAGGGCCCCGCCGCGCTGAGTCTGCGCGACCTGGCCCGCCGGGCCGGCGTCTCCCACGCCGCCCCCGCCCACCACTTCAAGGACCGCACCGGCCTGCTCACCGCCGTCGCCACCGAGGGATACGGGCTCTTCGCCGCCGCCCTGGCCGATGCGCCGGACCTGCGGGAGCGGGGCGTGCGGTACGTACGGTTCGCGGCCGAACACCCGGCCCACTTCCAGGTGATGTTCCAGCCGGACCTCTACCGCGCCGACGATCCGGACCTGCTCGCGGCGAAGGAGCGGGCGTCGCAGGAACTGCGCGCAGGCGTCACCGAGCTCCCCGCAGCCGGACGCGGCGACGACCCCCGCCTCGCGGGCGTGGCCGCCTGGTCCCTGGCCCACGGCTTCGCCACCCTGCTGCTGAGCGGCAACCTGAGCGGGGCGGTGGGCGACCGGGACCCGGAGGAGGTGTTCCGATCGCTCGCGTATCTGCTGTTCGATCGGGAGAGTCCTGCCGCCGAGTGACCGGCACGGGCCGAGGGGCGTGTTTCGGACGTCGCGGAGCCCGGCTCCGCCGGGGCACAGAGGACCGGGCGCCTTCCCGGCACCGGTCGACGGCCTCCCCGTGCCGGCCTGATCAGAGGTGTCGCGGAGCGGTGGAGTCGTAGAGTCCACCGCCATGTCCATCGAATTGGCTCGGCCGCTGTGGCGGAACCAGCAGTTCGCCCTCCTGGCCTCCGCGCGCGCCGTCTCGGTCCTGGGCAACGGCTTCGCCCGCGTGGCGCTGGCGTTCGCCGTGCTTGCCCTGCCGGGCGCCGGTCCGGGGCGGCTGTCGCTGGTCCTGGCCTGCCAGGCGGTGCCGCAGCTGGCTCTCGTCCTGCTGGGCGGCGTGATCGCGGACCGGATGTCCCGCTCCCGGCTGATGGCGATGGCCGATGTCGTCGGCGCCGTGGCGTACGGCGGGCTGGCGGTCCTGGTCCTGGCCGGACACGCCCCGTTGCCGTTGATGTGCGTGCTGGCCGTGGCCGCGGGCACGGCGACCGCACTGTTCGCTCCGGCGATGGACGGAATGGTGCCCCTGGTGGTGCCGGCCGGACAGCTCCAGCAGGCCAACGGATTGCTGCGGGTGAGTACGAACGTCTCGCTGCTGCTGGGCCTGGCCCTGTCGGGCATCACGGTGGCGTGGCTGGGCGCCGGCTGGGCGCTGGCCCTGAATGCCCTGTCCTTCGTGATCAGTGCGGTACTGACGTCGTTGCTGGCGATCGGTGAACGCCCGCGCAAGCGGACCTCCGGCTGGGCGGACCTGCGGGAGGGGTGGCAGGAGTTCTCCTCCCGGCAGTGGCTCTGGGCCGTGGTCTGCCAATGCACCTTCGTGGTGGCCGCGTTGAACGCGAACGTCGGCGTACTGGGCCCGCTGGCGGCGGAGCACCACCTCGGTGGCGCTCGCGCCTGGGCGGTGATCGTCGCGGCACAGGCCCTCGGAGCCGTCGCGGGCGCGGGCCTGGCGGCCAGGGTGCGGGTCGAACGGCCGGTCCTGGTGGCGGTTCTGGCCCTGCTGCCGTCGGCTGTCCCGATCGTGCTGCTGGGGCTCGGGGCTCCGGTGTGGCTGATCGCGGTGGCGATGTTCGGGTCGGGAGTGTCGTCGGACGTCTTCGGTGTGCTGTGGTCCACCACGGTGCAGCGGGAAGTACCGGAGGAGGCGTTGTCGAGGGTCAGCTCGTACGACCTGTTCGGCTCGCTCGCGTTCGCCCCGCTGGGCCTGCTGCTCGCGGGACCTGCTGCCGCCGCATGGGGAACGGACCGGATGCTGTTCGTCTGCGCCGCTCTGATCGTCGCGGCGACCTCGGGGGCCGTCCTGGTTCCCCAGGTACGCACTCTTCGTTCCCCGGCACGGGCGGAGCT
The DNA here is from genome assembly GCF_040295435.1 of Streptomyces sp. NPDC002809. NCBI lineage: Bacteria > Bacillati > Actinomycetota > Actinomycetes > Kitasatosporales > Streptomycetaceae > Streptomyces > Streptomyces sp. NPDC002809. Next base: position 16,565 of record NZ_JBEOVJ010000066.1, on the reverse strand, counting down.
GCCCAAGGCGCCGGATCAGCAGGAGATCCGGAAGGCCGTGGGCACGGGATCCATGGGCGAGGAGGCGGCGGGCCGGAGCGCGGGCCCTGCCGGTCATGAGTGACTGCCCGGGCCATCAGCGCGCCGGCGCACCCTGCCCTGCCGGTGCGTCTTCGCGCCCCTGGCCGATGGATAGGCTCCGGCCATGGACGTCCACGTAGAGATCATCCGGGAAGCCGGTCAGGAACTTGTCGAGGCCTTCGGCCGGCTGCTGCCGCAGCTCTCCACAACAGCCGAGCCCCTGGACCGCGAAGCCATCCACCGCATGGTGACATGGGATGCCAACACCGTACTTGTCGCCCGGACGTCCGAGGCGATCGTCGGCACCCTGACTCTGGTACTCCTGCCGTTGCCGTCCGGAGTGCGGGCCCGCATCGAAGACGTCGTCGTCGACAGCGCGGCACGAGGCCAGGGAGTCGCCGCACTCCTCACCCGGGAGGCTCTGCGGATCGCCCGGGAGGCGGGCGCACGAACGGTGGACCTCACCTCCCGGCCGGATCGCGCTGCGGCGAACCGGTTGTACGAGCGCCTCGGCTTCCGGGCTCGGGAGTCGACGGTCTATCGCTACCCGACCGGCTAGGAGCTGTCCGGCCGGGCACGGTCCGGCACGATGCGCGAGGCCGACGACGGCAGGCCCCACGCAACCCGCCTGCCGCCCGGCGCGCACGAGGAGCTCTCCTCCGGGCGCACGCCGCGCGTCCGCCCTCACGACCCCAGGATCGTCGTGAGGAACTCCCCCGTCCACGCCAGCAGTTCGCGCCCCACGACCGGCTTGCCGCCGATCTTGCCGCCGGTCGGGCGCGGGACCAGGATCTGGCGCAGGGCCGGCTTGATGATCGTCTTCGGGTACAGACGCTTCAGGCGCAGCTCCTGCGACTCGCGCAGCTCCACCGGGGCGAAGCGGATGTTCGAGCCCTGGAGCACGATGTCGCCGACCCCGCAGGCGCGGGCCAGCATGCGCAGGCCCGCCACCAGGAGGAGGTTCTCGACCGGCTCCGGGAGCTTGCCGTAACGGTCGGTGAGTTCCTCGCGCACCGCCCTGATGTCCTCCTCCGAGGAGGCCGAGGCGATCGAGCGGTAGGCCTGGAGGCGCAGCCGCTCGCCGGGGGCGTAGTCGTGCGGGACGTGCGCGTCGACCGGGAGCTCGATCTTGACCTCCAGCGGCGGTTCCTCCTCCACTCCTCCTTCGAGGGAGGCCCGGTAACCGGCGACCGCCTCGCCGACCATGCGGATGTACAGGTCGAAGCCGACGCCCGCGATGTGGCCGGACTGTTCGCCGCCCAGCAGGTTTCCGGCGCCGCGGATCTCCAGGTCCTTCATGGCCACGTACATGCCCGCGCCCATCTCGGTGTGCTGGGCGATCGTGGCGAGACGCTCGTGGGCCGTCTCGGTGAGCGGCTTCTCCGGCGGGTAGAGGAAGTAGGCGTAGCCGCGGTCGCGGCCACGGCCGACGCGGCCGCGCAGCTGGTGGAGCTGGGAGAGGCCGAAGTTGTCGCCGCGCTCCACGATCAGGGTGTTGGCGTTGGAGATGTCGATGCCGGACTCGACGATCGTCGTGGAGACCAGGACGTCGAACTTCTTCTCCCAGAAGTCCACCACCACTTGTTCCAGGGCCTGTTCGGACATCTGGCCGTGGGCGGTGGCGATCCGCGCCTCGGGGACGATCTCGCGCAGCCGGGCGGCGGCGCGGTCGATGGACTCGACGCGGTTGTGGATGTAGAACGCCTGGCCCTCGCGGAGCAGTTCGCGGCGGATGGCCGCGCCGATCTGCTTCTCCTCGTACGGGCCGACGAAGGTCAGGACCGGGTGGCGCTCCTCGGGCGGTGTGGTGATCGTCGACATCTCGCGGATGCCGGTCACCGCCATTTCGAGCGTACGGGGGATGGGCGTCGCGGACATGGTGAGGACGTCCACGTTGGCGCGGAGCTTCTTCAGCTGCTCCTTGTGCTCGACGCCGAAGCGCTGTTCCTCGTCGACGATGACCAGGCCCAGGTCCTTGAACTTCGTCTCGGAGGAGAACAGACGGTGGGTGCCGATGACCAGGTCGACGGAGCCTTCGCGGAGCCCTTCGAGCGTCGCCTTGGACTGGGACTCGGACTGGAAGCGGCTCAGCGCCCGTACGTTGACGGGGAACTGGGCGTACCGCTCGGTGAAGGTGCCGTAGTGCTGCTGGACCAGGAGGGTCGTGGGGACGAGGACGGCGACCTGCTTGCCGTCCTGGACCGCCTTGAAGGCGGCCCGCACCGCGATCTCCGTCTTGCCGTAGCCGACATCGCCGCAGATCAGCCGGTCCATGGGGACGGACTTCTCCATGTCCTCCTTGACCTCGGCGATGGTGGTGAGCTGGTCGGGCGTCTCCGCGTGCGGGAAGGCGTCCTCCAGCTCGCGCTGCCAGGGGGTGTCCGGGCCGAAGACGTGGCCGGGGGCCGCCATCCGGGCCGCGTAGAGCTTGATCAGGTCGCCGGCGATCTCCTTGACGGCCTTCTTGGCGCGCGCCTTCGTCTTGGTCCAGTCGGCGCCGCCGAGCCGGTGCAGGGTGGGTGCCTCGCCGCCGACGTACTTGGTGACCTGCTCCAGCTGGTCGGTCGGGATGTAGAGCCGGTCGCCGGGCTGGCCGCGCTTGGCGGGGGCGTACTCGACGAGGAGGTACTCACGGGTGGCGCCCTGCACCGTGCGCTGCACCATCTCGATGTAGCGGCCCACGCCGTGCTGCTCGTGGACGATGTAGTCGCCCGTCTCCAGCGTCAGCGGGTCGATGCTCTTGCGGCGGCGGACCGGCATCCGGCCCAGGTCCTTGATGGCGGTGCGCTGGCCGGTCAGGTCGGTCTCGGTGAGGACGGCGATCCGGAGCTCGCGGTCGACGAAGCCGTGGTCGATGGCGCCGCAGGAGACGTGGACGAGGGACGGGGTGATCTCGCCGAGGTCCGCGTCCAGACGGGCCGGGATGCCTTCGCCGCCCAGCACCTCGACGGTACGGGAGGCGAGCCCCTGGCCCTCGGTGACGTACACCGTGCGCCAGCCGTCGGCCAGCCAGCCCTTGGTGTCGGCGAGCGCGCGGGCGGTGTCGCCGCGGTACGCCTCCGGGGCGTGCATCCGGAGCTTGAGGGTGTCGTCGTCCAGTTCCTCGTCCGCGGCGAACGGGGAGATGGACCACCACATCATGTTCAGTTCGCGGGCCCGGTCGCGGACGTCCGCGATGCCGCGCAGCGAGGCCGCGCCGACGTCGATCGGGGCCTCGCCGCCGCCCGCGGTGGCCGCCCAGGACGCCTCCAGGAACTCCTGGCTGGTGGCGACCAGGTCGGCGCCCCGGGTACGGACCCGCTCGGGGTCGCAGACCACGGCCATGGAGCCCTTGGGCAGGACGTCGATCAGCAGTTCCATGTCGTCGACGAGGACCGGGGCGAGGGACTCCATGCCCTCGACCGCGATGCCCTCGGCGATCTTGTTGAGGAGTTCCCCCAGCTCGGGGTGGGCCTCGGCGAGCTCGGCGGCCCGCTCGCGGACCTCGTCGGTCAGCAGCAGCTCGCGACAGGGCGGGGCCCACAGCCCGTGCTCGGCGATCTCCAGCGACCGCTGGTCGGCGATCTTGAAGTAGCGGATCTCCTCGACGTCGTCGCCCCAGAACTCCACCCGCAGAGGGTGCTCCTCGGTCGGCGGGAAGACGTCCAGGATGCCGCCGCGCACCGCGAACTCGCCGCGCTTCTCGACCAGTTCGACCCGGGAGTACGCGGCTGCCGCCAGCGCCTCCACGGTCTTGCCGAGATCCGCGCTCTGCCCGATCCGCAGCGCCACGGGCTCCAGGTCGCCGAGCCCCTTGACCTGCGGCTGGAGCACGGAGCGGATCGGCGCGACGACGACGGAGACCGGGCCGGTCTCCGGGTCGTCCTCCCTCGGGTGCGCCAGGCGCCGCAGCACGGCCAGCCGGCGGCCCACGGTGTCGGAGCGGGGCGACAGGCGCTCGTGCGGCAGCGTCTCCCAGGACGGGTACTCCGCGATCGTGTCCGGCGGCAGCAGCGTGCGCAGCGCGGCCGCCAGGTCCTCGGCCTCGCGCCCGGTCGCGGTGACGGCGAGCACGGTCCGCCCGGAGTCCCTTGCCAGCGCCGCGACGGCGAAGGGCCGGGCGGCGGGCGGGCCGACCAGGTCGATGTGCATCCGGTGGCCGTCTCCGGCGGCCTTCACCGCTTCGGACAGCGCCGGGTCATGTACGACGACATCCAGCAGACCGTGCAGGCTCATGAAGGGCTTCCGTCCGGGTAACGAGGGTGGAGGTCTGACAGCCGGCTGCTGTCAGGGGCAACGCGAAGGGCCCGACACGTCAGACGGGCCGGGGGTGCCACCAGCGTACGACTCCGGGGTGACAGCCGCTCCCGCAACGGGGCTGCGCGCCGCGAGCGGGCTCCCGTACACAAGAGATCCGGAGGCGGCGGCCACATACGAAATCCCGCCCCGGGGCGTTTGGAGGAACGCCCCGGGGCGGGAACCGTCAGTCTATGCGGACCGCCCGGCTCACCCGTCCGTGGCGATGGCGTTCAGGACGTTCATCCGTCCTGCCCGGAAGGCCGGGACCAGCGCCGCGAACAGACCGACGAAGGCGGAGGCGACGAACACCGTGATGATGGTCGGCCACGGGATCTCCAGGACGCCGAGGCCCTCAAGGGCCAGCAGCTTCTGGGCCGAGGTGCCCCAGCCCATGCCCAGGCCGAGGCCGAGCAGGGCGCCGAACAGGGCGATGACCACGGACTCCAGCCGGATCATCCGGCGCAGCTGGCGGCGGGAGAGGCCGATGGCGCGCATCAGGCCGATCTCGCGGGTCCGCTCGACCACGGACAGGGCCAGGGTGTTCACGACCCCGAGCACCGCGACGATGATCGCCAGGGCGAGCAGGCCGTAGACGATGTTCAGCAGCTGGCCGATCTGGTCCTTCAGGTCCTGCTTGAAGTCGGCCTGATTCTGCACCTTGTACGTCGGGTACGCGTGGAGCGAGTCCTTCAGGGCGGCGTACGCCTCCGTCTCCTTGCCCTCCTGCGCCTTGGCGAACATGATCATGTTCTGGGGCATCTTGCCGGCGGGGACGTACCGCTCGGCGGTCGTGATGTTCATGTACATCGCGCCCTGGTCCACGGTCGTGTCGTCCGAGGTGATCGCGGCGACCTTCAGCTTCGCCGTGGCGCCCGCCTTGAACGCGACGGTGATCGTGTCACCGGCCTTGATCCCGTGCTCGGTGGCGTAGTCGTCCCCGACCGACATGGTGTTCCTGCCGTACGCCGCGGACAGCTCACCGGCGACGGTCTCGCGCCGCAGGTCGTTCGGGTACGTCGGGTCGGCGGCGGTGACGTCCTTCTCCGCCGTCGAACCGTCGGGGTTGGTGAGCTTCGCGCCGAGGACCTTGTAGTTCGTGATGTGCTCGATGCCGGGAACGGACTCCAGCGCCTTTGCCGCCTGAGGCACGATCAGCTGACCAGGGGTGGACGGCTGCACGATGAAGTCCGCGCCCACCGACTTGTCCAGCTCGTCCGTGGCCGAGGCGACCATGGAGGAGCCCACCACCGACAGGCAGGCCACCAGGGCCAGGCCGATCATCAGGGCCGCACCGGTCGCTCCGGTCCGGCGCGGGTTGCGCAGTGCGTTGCGCTCGGCCAGCCGGCCGACCGGGCCGAACAGCCGCAGGACGACGACGCTGAGCGCCCGTACGACGATGCCGGCGAGCAGCGGGCCGATGACGATGAAGCCGATGAGGGTGAGGACCACGCCCAGGCCGAGGAAGAGGGAGCCGTCGCTCGCCTTGTCCGCCTGCGTCGTCGCCCACAGGGCTGCCGCGCCGCCGCCGGTGAGGACGAGGCCGATGCCGGCTCGGATCCAGCCCGACTTGGCGTCCGCCGGCGTTCCGGCGTCGCGCAGGGCGGCCATCGGGGAGACCTTGCCGGCCCGGCGGGCCGGGATGTACGCGGCGAGGACGGTCACGATGATGCCGAGCGCGAGACCGATCGCGGGGGTCGTCCAGGCGATGGTGAGGTCCTTGGTGGACAGCTCCATGCCGACGGCGCCCATGACCTTCATCAGCCCGACCGCGAGGCCGACACCGGCGGCGACGCCGAGGATCGATCCGACGATGCCGAGGAGCACCGCTTCGAGCAGCACGGACCGGTTGACCTGCTTGCGGCTGGAGCCGATGGCCCGCATCAGGCCGATCTCGCGGGTCCGCTGGGCGACCAGCATCGAGAAGGTGTTGACGATGAGGAAGATGCCGACGAGGAAGGCGATCCCGGCGAAGCCGAGCATCGCGTACTTCATCACGTCGAGGAAGGAGCCCATGGAGTCCTTGTTGGCCTCCGCCGCTTCCTCCTGCGTCTGGATCTTGTACGCGGTCGAACCGGACAGCGCCGAGGCGACGTTCTGCTTCAGCTGCGTGTCGCTGACGCCGGGTTCGGCGGTGATGGAGACATGGGTGAAGACGCCGGGGCTGCCGAGCAGCTTCTGCTGGGCGGTGGCCGTGTCGAGGTAGACGATCGCCGCACCCGGGTTGGTGACCTTGAAGGCGGCGATGCCGCTGATGTGCGCCTTGATGTCACCGGTGACCGCGATGGTGCGCAGCTCGTCACCGATCTTCAGGTCGTGCTTGTCCGCGGTGTCGGCGTCGACCATGACCTCGGTCGGGCCGCGCGGTGCGTGGCCGGAGGTGATCTCCATGGAACGCAGGTCGTTCTGCGTCCAGTTGCCCGCCAGTGTGGGGGCGCCGTTCTCGGAGCCCATGTTCTTGTCGTGGCTGTCGACGACCGTGACCGCCGAGCTGGTGACGGCTCCCTCGGCCTTCTTCACCCCGTCGGCCTTCTCGACCCGGGCGACGACGGAGGCGGGCAGCGATTCGGGCTTGCCGTTCTCGGGGGTGTCGTCGACCTCGGCCTTCTTCGGGCTGACGGTGACATCGGCCGACGTCGCGGCGAAGAGCTTGTCGAACGTGGTGTTCATCGTGTCGGTGAAGACGAGCGTCCCGCAGACGAACGCCACCGACAACAGGACGGCGACGGCGGAGAGCGCCATGCGTCCCTTGTGCGCGAAGAAGTTGCGCATCGAGGTCTTCCAGACGGTCATGACGTCCGCCCGCGCGCGTCGAAGTCCTTCATGCGGTCCAGCACCTGGTCGGCGGTGGGGTTGAGCATCTCGTCGACGATGCGTCCGTCGGCGAGGTACAGCACCCGGTCGGCGTAGGAGGCGGCCACCGGGTCGTGGGTGACCATGACGATGGTCTGGCCCAGCTCGTCGACGGACTTGCGCAGGAAGTTCAGCACCTCGGCGCCGGCCCTGGAGTCCAGGTTCCCGGTCGGCTCGTCACCGAAGATGATCTCCGGCTGGGCGGCGAGTGCCCGTGCCACCGCGACGCGCTGCTGCTGACCGCCTGAGAGCTCGGTCGGACGGTGCTTGAGCCGCTCGGCGAGGCCGACGGTCTCGACGACCTGCCTGAGCCAGGCGGCGTCCGGCTTGCGGCCGGCGATGTCCATCGGAAGCGTGATGTTCTCCAGCGCGTTGAGCGTCGGCAGGAGGTTGAACGCCTGGAAGATGAAGCCGATGCGGTCGCGGCGCAGCTGGGTGAGCTTCTTGTCCTTGAGCCCGGTGATCTCGGTCTCCGCGAGGTGGATCTGGCCCGAGGTCACGGTGTCCAGACCGGCGAGGCAGTGCATCAGCGTCGACTTGCCGGAGCCGGACGGGCCCATGATCGCGGTGAACTGGCCGCGGGCGATGTCGACGTCGACGTGGTCGAGCGCGACGACCCTGGTCTCACCGACCCCGTACGCCTTGACGACCTGCCGCGCTCGCGCAGCCACGGCCGTACGCCCTCCAGTGCCCCCGTGCCTGGGAATGGTTACAGCCGTTGTCACGGTTTATCTCCTATGTCGGTCGGCGACGGGTCGTCGCCTTCTGATGTGAAGTCTGGTTGCTGGAGGGGGTCCGGCGCGCTGGTGCCCAGCGCAGTCTTCGGGTGGGGTTTTCCCCACCCCGCCCCCTGTGGTCTGCCTCAACCGCGGTGCATGACCACGCTACGGAGAGGGCATGGCCCGGCACGTCCTCCGCCGGGAGGAACGGCCCCTGGGCAGAAGTAAGGAGCTACCCCTAGGGGACTGGGCCCCTGGGTGGAGAGGCGTCTCAGGGCTGCACCCGTGGGTCCGGACCGCGGGGTGGACCGGCAGGGGCCCGGCCGTACGGCGCCTCAGGGCCTGCGGCCTGCTCCGGTGTGCCGTCCCGGGGCCAGCGCAGCGCGCAGGGCCGGGGTGAGGACGGCGCGCGTCTCGGCCGGGGTGAGGGCGGCGGGGGTGGCGAGCGGGTTGAGGTAGCGGGTGTAGATCAGCCCGCCGAGGATCGTGACGACGGCGGTGGCACGGGCGGTCGCGTCCCGGCCGCCGAGAAATTCAACAAGGCGGGCCAGCAGCTCGAGTTCCAGGTATTCACGGATCACGTCGGCGGCCTCGTCGCCCTGCGCGGTCAGCCGGCGGAAGTCGGCGTCCTCCCACAGGTCCGTCACCGCGTCGATCAGCCGGCCGGGAAGCGTGGCGGGGTCACCGCCGAGGACCTCCTCCACCGCCAGCGCGTTGGCGCACTGGAACTGCATCACGTCGGCGAACAGGCCCTTCTTCGAGCCGAAGTGATACGCGATCAGCGCCGGGTCGACCCCGGCGGCACCGGCCACCGCGCGCAGGGTCGTGGCCCGGTAACCGCGCTCCAGGAACAGCGCTCGGGCCACCGGGACGATCGACTCGCGGGTCGGAGGATTGCCGCGGGGGCGGCCCCGGGTGCGGGCTGAGGCGGGGGCGGCGTTATTCATCAGCGTTGAGCCTGCGTTTCGTGATCGGCACAGTCAAGGGCGTTGTGGCCACCACACGAAGGGACGCCCGGCACCATGCCCGACACGGCACCGGACTCAGCAATGGACAAAATCGACGCGGCATCCGGCTCGGCAATCGGCTCGGCAATCGACGCAGCGCCCGGTTCGGCAATCGACGCGGCACCCGGCTCGGCACCCGCCGATGCCGCGACTGCCGAATCCGTCGCACTCCCCACCTTCGCGGGGGAGTTCCTCGCACTCCCCCGTACGGCCGTCCTCACCACGATCCGCCCCGACGGCACCCCGCACCTCGCACCCGTCCGCTTCACCTTCGACGCGTCCACCGGCCTGGCCCGGGTGACCACCAGGGCGGGAGCCCGCAAGGCCCGCCATGTGTCGGCGGGCGGCGCGGCGGCCCGTGTCGCCCTCTGCCAGGTGGACGGCTTCCGCTGGATCACCCTCGAAGGCCGTGCCGTGGTCACCGACGACCTCGTACGCCTGGCCGAGGCGGTCCGCCGCTACACCGCCCGCTACCGCACGGCCCCGCCCGCCCCGCCGGACCTGACCGTCATGGAGATCACCGTCGACCGCTTCCTGAGCCTCGGCCTCTGATCCCGGCGCCGGGCAGGCCCCGAGGGCCGATCCGCACACCCCCGTACGGACCGCATGAACCCGCACGACCCGCACGACCCGCATGACCCGCATGACCCGCACCGAACGATTCCCCACCACCGAAAGCGACGTGACCCGCGATGCCCACCGTTCCCGTGCTCGGCTCCACCCTCCACTACCGCGAGTCGGGCGACCCCGACGGTCTGCCGTTCGTCTTCCTCCACGGCAATCCCACCTCCTCCCACCTGTGGCGCAACGTCCTGCCGGGGGTGGTCGCGCCCGGACGCCGCCTGCTGGCCCCCGACCTGATCGGCATGGGCGAGTCCGGCAAGCCCGACCTCGCCTACTCCTTCGACGACCACGCCCGCCACCTCGACGCCTGGTTCGACGCTCTCGGTCTGGGCGAGGCCGTCCTCGTCGGCCACGACTGGGGCGGGGCACTCGCCTTCGACCGCGCCGCCCGCCTTCCGGGCAGCGTCCGCGGGCTCGCCTTCACCGAGACGATCATCAAACCGTTGGTGGGTGACGAATTCCCGCCTGCAGGCAGGGAGTTGTTCACTCTGCTGCGCACGCCCGGGGTGGGCGAGAGCATGATCCTGGATCAGGCGCTTTTCATCGAAGGGCTTCCGGACACACTCGCCACCCCGCTCGCCCCCGCCGACCACGACGTCTACCGCCGGCCCTTCCCGACCCCGCACAGCCGCCGCCCGGTGCTGGCGTGGACGCGCATGATGCCGCTGGACGCCGAACCCGCCGACGTCGTGACCCGCATCGAGCGCTACGACGCCTGGCTGGCCGCCAGCCCCGAAGTCCCCAAGCTGCTCGCCGCGTTCGAGCCGGGGCCCGGTGCGATGACCGACCGGGGTGCCGTGGCCTGGTGCGAGGAGAACATCGCGGGGCTGGAGGTCTCACGCCACGGTGTGGCAGGCCACCACTCCCCGGAGGACCGCCCCGAGGAGCTGGCGGCGGCGATCGACGCCTGGGCCGTCCGCCACGGGCTGGCGCGCCCGCCGGTATCCGGATGAGGTGACACGCTCGAACACTGCGCCGCCGGGCGCCCGTTCGCGCCGCCTCCGCCTCGCCCGGCCCGATCGCGGCGCCCCCGCCGAACCCTGCCGGGGACCGGCTGCGGCTACTCCGGCAGCCTGGCCCAGAAGTGGTCGACGATCTCCTCGACGTACTTTCGCCCGTCCTCGCCGGAAGCCGTGCTGCCACTGGCCCGGCTGAGCGTGGCCGCCATGAGGGCCTGGTACTCGTGGTACATGGAGTCCAGCGGCTCGTGCAGCAGTTTGCGGTCCACGGAGATGAGCTTGGCGATGGCACGCACATGCGCCTGCCAGCGGGTGCTGACGGCTTCGGTGAGCAGGCGGGCGAGTTCGTCCTCGTGCCCGGTGACGGCGACATGGTCGCGCGGCGGGAGACGGAGCAGGTTGCCGAGTTTCGAGGACTGCCTCTGGTCACCGGTCCACCGGCCGGTCTCCTCCATCCGGAGGTAGGCGGCCAGGGGGAGGCCCGTACTGCGGGCGACGTCCTCGGCCGATATCCCGCAGGCGACACGGTGCTCGCGCAAGGTGCGCGGGTGCCCCATGATCTCGCTGGGGTGACACCACAACGCGCCTGCCAGTGCGGCGAGTTCATGCGGATCGGGCAGAGCCGTGCCACGTTCCCACGCCGCTATGTGCTCCGGAGTGACGTGAGCCGTCCCGAAGGAGGCCCTCATTGCGTAGGCGACGTGACCGTGAGCCATCCCGAGCTTCTCACGCAGAGCTCGGGCAGCGCGCGCATTGAAAGGGGGTGGAGGGTGCACGCACAGAACGTATGGGCATCGTCACCAGAAAATCCACGACCGCTGTCGCCTGAATCACGGTTTGGCTCATTAGATCACCGGCGATTCCGTAGGAACCGACAGTCGGATTCGAGTCATCAACAACGGTATGCCGTAAGGCTCTTGAGGGCGCAGCCATGGCACGTATGATCCGCTCGCAAGGCGCCGCACGTGTGTTCGCACAACTGCCTGTCACCTGTACCCGGCGGTAGCGGCTCCCCCTTCCCCCTTGTCCGTTGCAGGCCCAGGAGACGTATCCATGCAACCCAGCCAGTCCACCCCGGCCGCCATACCGCCGACCAGATCCGGCGATGGCGCCCTCGACCGGTTCTTCCGCATCACCGAACGCGGATCGACCTACGGCCGGGAAGTTCGCGGTGGCTTCGCCACCTTCTTCACCATGGCCTACATCCTCGTGCTCAACCCGATCATTCTCGGCGGCGCGAAGGACAAGTTCGGCGACCAGCTGGACACGGTCCAGCTGGTGACCGCCACCGCCCTCGTGGCCGCGGTGATGACCCTGATCATGGGCGTGGGCGGTAACCTGCCGCTCGCCCTGGCCGCGGGGCTGGGCATCAACGCTGTCGTCGCGTACCAGGTCGCGCCCCTCATGGCCTGGGACGACGCGATGGGCCTCATCGTGCTCGAGGGCCTGCTGATCTGCATACTCGTGGCTTCCGGCCTGCGCGAAGCGATCATGCACGCCATCCCGCAGGCTCTCAAACAAGCCATCAGTGTCGGCATCGGCCTGTTCATCGCGTTCATCGGTTTCGTCGACGCCGGGTTCGTCACCCGCATTCCGGACGTCGCGAACACCACCGTTCCGGTCCAGCTCGGCACCGGCACCCTCGCGGGCTGGCCCATGCTCGTGTTCTGCCTCGGCGTGATCATGACGATCGTGCTCCTCGCCCGCAAGGTCAAGGGCGCCATCCTCATCAGCATCGTCGTGATGACCGTGCTCTCCATCGTCATCAACTCGATCGCCGACGTGAAGTCCTGGGGCCTGACCGTCCCCTCGATGCCCGACAAGCCCGTCGCAGCGCCCGACTTCGGGCTGCTCGGCCACTTCGACCTGCTGGGCTCGTTCGGTGAGATCAGCGTCCTGACCGTCATCCTGCTCATCTTCACGCTCATCCTGTCGGACTTCTTCGACACGATGGGCACCGTCGTCGGCGTCACCGCCGAGGCCGGGCTCCTCGACGAACGGGGACAGGTGCCGGGCCTGGGCCGGGTCCTGCTCATCGACGGTGCGGCCGCGGTCGCCGGCGGTGTCGCGTCCTCGTCGTCCGCCACCACCTACGTCGAGTCCGCCGCAGGTGTCGGCGAAGGCGCCCGCACCGGCTTCGCCAACCTCGTCACGGGCGGCATGTTCGCCCTGGCCCTCTTCTTCGCCCCGGTCCTGACCATCGTGCCCATGCAGGCCGCGTCGCCCGCACTCGTCGCGGTCGGATTCCTGATGATGACCCAGGTCAAGCACATCGACTGGGACCGCTACGACCTCGCCATCCCGGCGTTCCTCACCATCACCGTCATGCCGTTGACGTACTCCATCACCAACGGCATCGGCGCCGGTTTCGTCACCTACGTCATCATCAAGGCGTGCCTGGGCAAGGCCCGTGAAGTCCACTGGCTGCTCTGGGGCACCGCGACGCTCTTCCTCGTCTACTTCGCGATCGACCCGCTGGAACAGCTCCTCGATCTCAAGTAGTACGAAGACCGTCCAGTACGAAGACCGTTGCCGAAGCGGTCCCCGGGTGCGAACCGCACCGCCCCGGGAGACCCGCCTCGCCGGCCGTGACGCCGAACTGCCCGGCTCCGGGCCCCTTGTCGGGGACGGAGCCGGGCAGTTCGGTTCGGTCAGGGACGGCGGGGCCGGAGCCGGGCTGTCCGGTCCGGCGAAGCCGCGGGCCGGGTCAGCCCTTGGCCGCGGCCACCTCGGGCGAGGCGGTCTCGTCAGCCGTCTCACCGGCGACGGCCGACGCGCGGATGGCCGGGATGAACGCCGAGATCAGCACGGCAATGAGGGCGACAGCGCAGCCGAACATCAGGCCGGTACGGAACCCGGCCTCGGAGGTGAAGCTGTAGCCGGCCGTCTCCGTGGTCATCTGGCCGAGGACCGCGCCGATCACGGCGGCACCGATCGACGTGCCGAGCGCACGCATGAGGGTGTTGAACGCGTTGGCGGCGGCCGTCTCGGACGCCGGGACCGCGCTCATGATCAGTGCGGGCATCGCCCCGTAGGCGAGGCCGACACCGCTGCTGCTGACCATGAGGAACAGCATCAGACCCCAGGCGGAGCCCATGAGCACAATGCCCAGCCCATAGGCGGCCGCGATGACCAGCACACCGCTGATCAGCGTGAACTTCGGACCGCGGGCGTCGGTGAGCTTTCCGCCGAACGGGGAGACGATCATCATCATGACGCCGCCGGGCGCCATCCACAGGCCCGCCTGAAGCATCGACTGGCCAAGGCCGTAGCCGGTGGCCTCGGGGAACTGCAGCAGCTGCGGCGCGATCAGCATGCCCGCGTACATACCGAAGCCGACGAAGAGCGACGCCAGGTTGGTGATGAGCACGCGCGGGCGGGCCGTGGTGCGCAGGTCGACCAGCGGGTCCTCGGTGCGCAGCTCCCAGAATCCCCAGGCGATGAGCACCACGACGGCGGCGACGAACAGGCCGACCGTCGTCGCGGAGCCCCAGCCCCACTCGGCGCCCTTGGAGACGGCGAGGAGCAGGCAGACCAGGCCGACGGCCAGGCCGAGGGCGCCGGGTACGTCGAAACGCTGCCCCTTGGCGGCGGCCGGGACGTCCGGGATCAGGAACCAGACCAGCGCGAAGATGGCGAGGGCCAGAACGGCGGAGCCCCAGAACAGCACCCGCCAGTTCGCGTACTGGGCGACCGCCGAGGCGATCGGCAGGCCGAGAGCGCCACCGATGCCGAGGGAGGCGCTGACCAGTGCGATGGAGGAGCTCAGCTTCTCCTTCGGCACCACGTCACGCAGCAGGGCGATGCCGAGCGGCACCATGCCCATGCCCATGCCCTGCAGACCACGTCCGACGATCATGGGGACCACGGTGGACGAGAGCGCACAGACCACCGAGCCCGCGAACAGCGGCACCGCACACACGAGCAGCATGCGGCGCTTGCCCAGCAGATCGCCCAGCCGTCCGGAGACCGGCACGCACACCGCCGAGACCAGCAGGGTGGCCGTGATCACCCAGGCGGCGTTGGAGGAGGTCGTGTCGAGGATCTTCGGCAGCTCCGCGATGAGCGGTGTGACGAGAGTCTGCATGACCGCCGCCACGGTGCCGGCAAAGGCGAGCGTGGCGATCACACCGCCTGATCTGGCGGTCGGCTGGGGGGCATCCATGAGGGAGGAACTCCTTGGGGGGTCGTGGTCCCGTCTACCGGGACAGCGACGTGCATCGTACATGCCTAATGTGTCATACACATGCCGTGCCCTGTGCACATCGCATGAGAGCATGAACCGTCGCCCAGAATCCGACGTGCGACCGATCCCGGCGCAGAAGCAGCAGAAGCAGGAGGCCGCAGACATGCCGAGGCCCACAGAAGAGGTGGAGTACGAGCAGATGCTGCTCGGTCGCCACAGCCTCGCCGACCACCGCGGCGGACGCCACAAGTACGCCCTCCTGGACCGGAGCGCGTACACCCTGCTGAGCCGTCTCCGTGTCCAGGGCCCCATGTCCAACGGCGAACTGAGCGACGCCTTCGGCCTCGACGCCTCCACCCTCAACCGTCAGACCGCCGCCGTGACCCGCGCCGGACTGGCCGAGCGCATCGCCGACCCGGACGGTGGCATGGCCCGCAAGTTCCGCATCACCGACAAGGGCACGGAGCTGCTCGACGCGGAACGCGAACGCGTCGTCCAGTCCCTGGACCAGGTCATGAAGGACTGGCCGGACGACGACATCGCCGCCTTCGCCGGCTACCTCAAGCGCTTCAACTCCGGAATCGAGCAGCTCTCCCAGCGCCCCTGGCCACGCCCCTGACCCGGCCCCGCGCGTGAGGCCCCGCCATCGCGGCAACTGCTCGCCGCGCGTTCCCGCGCCCCGGCCCCGCACGCGAGCCCCCGCCCACAGCGGGGCCGACAGGGCCGGGCGCCCCAGCAGACGGCGCGAGGACCCTCAGTCCTCCGCCGGAGCCACCCGCCCGGTCAGCGCCGCCAGCGAGTTGCGCACGTGCGCCATGTGCGCCTGCACGTCCTCGCGCCCCTCCTCGTGCTCGCGCAGGATCCGCTCCGTCTCCCGCACCACCCGCTCCTCACGCACCCGGGCCTCCGCGATCAGCTCCGCCCCCTGCGCCTCCGCGTCCTCCTGGCCGTGCCGCGCGGCCTCCTCCGCCTCGGCCAGCGCCCGCCGCGCCCCGGCCAGCCCGGCCTCCGCCCGCTCCGTCGACTCCACGTGCTCCGCCGACTGCACCGCCTCGGCATCCGCCAGTTCCTGCCCGGCGGTCTTCCAGCGGTCGGCGTGCTCCTGCTCCTGATGGGCCAGCACACTCGCCGTACGGCTGCGGGTCACCTCCATCGCGGCCTCCGCCTCCTCGCGCACCTGAGCCGCCTCCAGCCGGGCCGCGGCCAGCGCCTCACCGGCCGTACCCTCGGCAGCGGCCAGCACCTGCTCGGCGTGGCCCGTCGCGGCCGACCGCATCGCCTCCGCGTCGGCCCTCGCCGACTCGCGCAGGGCCCGCGCCGCCGCGTCCACCTCGTCACGCAGCGCCTGCGACTCCTCCTGGGCCGCGGCCGCGACCGTCTCCGCCTCACCCTCGGCAAGCGCCAGGATCTCCTGCGCCCGCTCCCCCAACGACGCGTAGTCCTGCGGGGCCAGCGCGGCGACGGCCTCGTCCAGCCGGGCCGACTCGGCCACCAGCCGCTCCGCCAGCGCCGTCAGCGCGGCCACCTGCTCCAGCGCCACGTCCCGCTCCGCCGACAGCGCGGCCACCGTCCGGTCCACCTGCTCCGGGCGGTAACCACGACCGCGTACGCCGACGAAGCCGTGCGCGGACACCGGTGCAGAACTCATCCTTGACGCCTCTTTCCGACTACCGACCATCGAGCAATACGTCAAGGATGCGGCAATTGGCCCGGAAGTCGGAATCGATTCGACGCTTTCCGGACGGAAGCGACAGGCATCACAGGTCACAGAAGAGGCGTGGCGCCCCTCCCCCGCAGGGAAGAGTCCCCCCCCCCCCCCCCCACCCCGAAGAAAAGCCCCGCAAATAAGCCCCGCCCCCCAAAACAACCGCCGCCCCCACCC